>CAYVZW010000040.1:0-9114 GCA_964456325.1 uncultured Clostridium sp.
AGTAGCGCTTGCTGATATTGGTGAGTTAACTGCTAGAGAACTTGCTAAAGAAAAGAAACCACAAGGTCTTGAAGAGGATAAAATTATTGCTGTTTCCGGCGGAGAAGTAGCAAAACATACTCGTAATGAAATAGAATCAAAGTTAGGAAGAAGCGTTGTTACTAAAGAAAATAACATTCCATATAAATATAATGAAGAGAAGCAAATAAAATAGTTTATTTATAGTAAGAATTATATGTAAAGTTACTCCTAAAATAGTGAAAAAAATGTCGTAAATTGATATAATTATTATACTTATAGAATATGAAAGGAGTGGCTTATTATGAATAAGAGATACAAATACATTTTGTTTGCTTTGTTTTTTATGCTGCTTCCTTTTAAAATACATGCTAGTTATGAAGCATATATAAATGGTAATGATGTAAGAATTAGAACTGGTCCTGGAACAAATAATTCTATTTTAGCTACAGTTAACTCTAATACTTCAATAAGTGTAGATGATAAAACATTATATACAGGAACTGGATGCTCAGACAAGTGGTATAAAGTAACATATAACAGTAAAACTGGTTATGTATGTAGTACTTATGTTTCTTTTATAACTGAATCATATAATGGAATCAATGTTATTAACTGGACAGCAAGAATAAATGCAAATAACGTTACTGTTAGAAGTACCGCTTCAGTGGATTCTTCTTCAAAAGACACACTTACTTTAGGCACTAATGTATCTATTATCTCAACAATATCTGGTGGAACTAAAAACTGTAGTGGTGGTAACTGGTATAAAATAAGTTATTATAGTAATAGTATTGGATATGTATGTACTAATTATGTTACTAAAAAAGAAGATATCACAAATTATGAAATAAGTGATGAATATAAAAATTATTTAGAAAGTGAAGGATTTCCTGATAGCTATTATCCATTTTTAAATTACTTACATATTAAGCACCCTAATTGGATATTCAAAGGTGGTAAAACTAATTTAACATTTACTGGTTCTATAAATGCTGAAGAAGGAAAATGTTATATGCAAACCACAAATGATAACTATAGAACATCTTCTACACCTGCTGAAGGTTCATCGTGGTTTAAGGTTAATTCCGGTGTCATATCATTTTATATGGATCCTAGAAACTGGTTAACTGAAGAAAGAATATTTATGTTTGAAAAGTTAGATTATTCTAGTGAATTAGAATCAACTTACCCTTCTTTAGTTAAAGCGATATTTGGAAGCGGTGCTTTAGGTGATGATAAATATACTATTCCAATGATAAATGCTGGTAAAACTAATAAAATAAGTCCTGTACATATAGCAAGTCGTATTAGATTAGAAGTTGGAGCTAATGGTTCTGACTCAACTAATGGTGGAGAATTTACATGGGAAGGAACTAAGTATAGTGGATTTTATAATTTCTTTAATATTGGAGCTTATGAAGTAACAATTAATGGTGTTAAATATTCAGCTGTAACAAGAGGTCTTGCTTATGCTGCTAAACTTGTTAGATCAGATGGTAATCTATGGAATGATATAGAGGTATCCATTACAGAAGGAAGTTCATTCTTAGCAAATGGATATGTTAATAAAGGACAAGGAACACTATATTATCAAAAGTTTAATGTTGGGCCTAATGCTTACTATTCAAAATATACTCATCAATACATGACTAATATACAAGCTCCAGCAGTCGAAGGTAATTCATCATACAATTCATATAAAAATTCAAGTGTATTAGATCAAGTATTTATATTTGAAATACCAATATATAATACTATGCCATCATATACTTCCCTTCCAAATAGTGGAAACACAAATAATTATTTATCTACATTAGAAGTAGAAGATTATTCTATCTCACCATCATTTGATGAAGATATATTATCATATGAAGCATATGTAACTAAATCAACAGAAGAAGTTAATATTAAAGCTACTACAGCAAGTGCATTATCATCAATAAGTGGAATTGGCAAATTCGCTCTAACTAGTGATGAAAATGTAGTTACAATTATTGTAAAATCAGAGTCTGGTGAAGAAAGAAAATATACTCTTACAATATATAGAGTTGATGATACTACTAACGTAACAACTGTATTAGATAAAACGGCTGTAAAAGTTAATAATGACATGTTAACAAGAATTAAAAATAGTACTACAGTTGATTCATTACAAACTACCTTAATTAAGAATGGTGCTAAAAGTGCAACAATTAAAAATGCTAATGGTACTGTAGTTACAGGAAGTTCTATTATTGGAACAAATTATACAATTACAATAGTTACAACTAATGAAACTAAAACATTTAAGTTATCAGTAAACGGAGATACAAGTGGAGATGGGAAAGTAACTATACTTGACTTACTTGAAGTTCAAAAACATATTAAAGGAGATGCTGTATTAAGTAGTGCTTCTTTAAGTGCAGCTGATACAAGCGGAGATGCTAAAGTTACTATTCTAGACTTATTAGAAATAGTAAAACATATTAAAGGAGATAGTCCACTATAGGAGAAGTTATGAAAAATAAATTTAATAAAATATTTGGTATTGTATTTGGAATAATAATGCTATTTACAAGCATTATTCCTTTGAAAGCAGCAAGTGCTTCTATTAGTGTGAGTTCAAGTTCTAGTAGAATGATTGTTGGAAATACAGTAACAGTTACAATTAAACTATCTTCTGGAAGTGCATTAGGTACTTGGGAGTGGACAGTTGATTATGATAAAAACAAATTAAAGTTAACAAGTGGTGAATCTAATGTAGTTGGATATGGAGATGGATCTAAAAAAAGTGTATCTTATACATACAAATTCAAAGCTATATCAAATGGAAGTGCAAAAGTCAGTGTTAAATCTTATTCA
Source organism: uncultured Clostridium sp. (assembly GCA_964456325.1). Taxonomy (GTDB): domain Bacteria; phylum Bacillota_I; class Bacilli_A; order RF39; family UBA660; genus CAG-1000. Next base: position 2,863 of record CAYVZW010000040.1, read on the forward strand.
GCATTGAGTTATTCGGACAAAAGTGAATTTTCAGTTAGTGTATCTTCTAAAACTATTAGCATAATAACACAAGCAGAATTAGAAGCATCATATTCAAAGAATAATAATTTGAGTTCACTTGGTGTTGAAGGTTATGTATTAACTCCTTCATTTAATAAAGACACAACAGAATATAAAGTTGAAGTACCAGCTAATGTGGAAAGTGTTAATGTAACTGCTTCTAAAGAAGACAATTCAGCAAGCATTAATGGTGCTGGAACTATAGAAGTAGCAGAAGGTGATAACAAAATTGATATAGTTGTTACTGCTGAAAATGGTTCAACAAAAACATATTCAGTAATAGTTACAGTTAAAGATGAAAATCCTATTGAGGTTACTATTGGAAGTGAAAAATTAACAGTTGTTAAAAGAAGTAGTTCCCTAACCTCACCTGAAAACTATGAAGCAAAAGAAATAACAATAAATGATATTAAAGTTCCTTCATTTTATAGTGAAGTTAATGATTATTACTTAGTCGGATTAAAGAGTGAAGCTGGAGAAGTAAAGTTATACGTATATGATGAAAAGAATAATACATATACACTATATACAGAAACAAAAGTAAATCAATTATTACTTCAAATACTTACAATTGAAAAAAGTTTTGAAAATTATGTTAAAAGTACAATTGAAATTGGAGACAATAATTATGAGTGTTACAAAATAAAGAATAGTAAATACGCAATAATATATGCAAAGAATTTAACAAATGGTAAAAAAGATTATTACTTATATGACTCAAAAAATAATACTGCAATATCATATACAAATGAAGAAGCTAAAATATATCAAGCAAAAAGTGAAAAATATTTTCAAATTATATTGTTACTTGGAGCAGAAACTGCTATAGTATTTCTAGTACTTATAATAGTATTATTATCTAAATTAATAAAAAACAAAAAAAAGAAAAAACTAATAAAAGAAACTTTAATTGAAAAACAAAAAGAAGAAGATAAAAAAGAAGTTATTGAAGAAATTAAAGAAGATATAGTTGAAGATAATAATGAATTAGTTGAAACAAAAAAAGAAACTAAAAGAAAAAGTAAAAAGAAAGAAGATGCAGAATGAAAAAGACTAGAATAATAAAAGGTATAATTGCTATTGCAACAATAATTGTTAGTTTTGTTAGTTTAGGATTGTTTGGATATTCATTATATTTATATAATGGTATTGAAACATTCTATAGAATATATGGTGTAATAATATTATTATATATTTCAATAGTGTTATCCTACTCTATTCTTAAAACTACAACTAAAAAGAAAATTAAAGGTTTTATTATCGCAGTTGTTATTTCATTAATATTTAGTTTCGCAGAGTGTGCACTATATTATTATTTAACTAAAGTATATCAAGCAATAGATGCTTATAGTACTACTGAGAATACATATTCTTCTTCATTAATAACATACAATAGTAAGTTAAAAACATTTAAAGATTTAAAAGATATGAAAATTGGTATTATTAATGATAAAGAAGATATTGAAGGGTATGTATTACCAAATGATATAATTAATAAACTTAAATTAAGTGATACTAATGAAATTAAAAAATATAATTCTTCTATTGAACTACTTGTTGCTTTAAAAAATAAAGATATAGATGCTGCTTTCTTTAGTAGTAACTATGTAGATATGTTTTATACTGTTGAAGGATATGAAGATATAGAAAATGAAACTGTAGTATTATATAAAGAAAGTAAAAAATATAATGTCGAAGAAGATACTTATAACACTTCTGAATCTAGTTTTACTAAACCATTTACTATATTGTTTATAGGAGTTGATTCATCAAATGATGGGGTTACATCTGGTTATAATGCTGATGTACTAATACTTGTAACATTCAATCCAAAAACTTTGCAAGCAACTATGACTTCAATTCCGAGAGATATGTATATGAAAACAGCATGTAGTGGTAGTGCTTATAAAAGAATTAATACTACAACTTGGGGAAGTAGTTCAAGCTGTGCTGTCAAAACTGTAGAGAATCTTTTTGGAGTTTCTATTGACTACTATGCAAAGATAAACTTTAAAGGAGTAGTTCAATTAGTTGACTCAGTTGGTGGAATTGATATAGATGTTGATTATGCATTATGTGATCAAAATAGTTCAAGAAGTTGGGGAAATAATACAGTCTTTGTAAATGCAGGATTACAACATTTAAATGGGGAACAAGCCTTAGCTGTTGCTAGGAATAGACACGTAGCTGGTGATGGTTTTTCTCCAGGTAAACAAATGTCAATATATTGCCCTGATAGAACAGATGGAACAAGAAATGATTATACAAGAGGTAAGAATCAATTAAAAGTGATTATGGGAGTAGTAAAAGCTGCTACTAAACTAAAAGATGCAAATCAAGCTCTTAAAATATTAGAAGATATTAGCAAGAATTTCCAAACTAATATTAAATCTAAAGATGTTATGGAATTATATGGACTTGGTAAAACATTATTATTGTCAGAAAGTGGAACTAATTTAATAAACGTTCAAAGAATGCAATTAAAAGGTTATAACTCTAAAATATGGGATGTTAGTTCTAAGAGTTACCCTTCAGTAACAATACCTTATACAGGAAGTATAAATGATATTAAAAAAGAGATTAACATTAATCTTGGTAATAAATCTGCAACAATGATAAAGCAAACATCATTTAGTATTAATAATCTATATAAAGATGAAGTTTTAGGACAAGGAAGTTATAGTCAGGCTAAAATAAATACATTAAAAGATGTATCAAGTTATTCAGTAGATCAAATAAAGTCATATGCAAGTAGTAATTCACTTTCACTTAAATTTATTGATGTTGATAACAGCACAAATGTTACTTTAACTTCATGGGGGGAGTATAAATTCTATAGTCAAGGTGAACATGTAGATACAATAGTTGATCAGTTAAGTACTTTAACAATATATGTTAAAAAATCTAAAACAACTACTACGCCTACTCCTGAAACGAGTACAATAAAAGAAACATCTTCAAGTAGCGAGAAGCCTGAAGAAACTACAAGTACAGAAGAATAATGAAGTGATTAATAATCACTTTTTTGTTTAGATAAATTAAAACACTTAATTAAATAACTAAGTGTTAAAAACTACATTCCTTCAACTATATAAAGCTTATTATTAGATTTTATTAAAGTTAATTTCATTGACGTAGCATATCCTAAATCTTCTACATATTTCCATGACATATTAACTTCATATCCATCATATTCTTCATCTTGATATTTATAAGTTATTTCTTTAATATCTTCTACATTTACTTCACTAACTTCTGGTAAACTTTGTGTTCTATCTTTATATACATTTGTTTCAACATATTTATAAAGAGTAGAACCCATATTTTCAGTAAAGTTATTTACCAAATCAGGATGTATAAATTCAGTACCTCCAATATCAGTACTTCCTAACTTATTAGTTATAGTATACAAGTCAATTATAAACAATTTAGAGATACTTTTAGCATAGTCTTCATAATTAATTGTTTTTTCATTTAATGTTGTTCTAAGAACCTCAAATTCACTTTTAAATAAATCTGTATCATTAGCAGTAAGAGTATACCCATATAATTCTAATGAATCAAGTTCTTTTGTCTTAGTTTTATCTTTAAAGAAATCATTATAGACTTTATATCCAAGAAATCCAAATAACAAAACACCAACTATAATAAATATTAATATTATTTTTTTATCATTCTTCATTAGTACACACACCTATCCTATCACTTTCTTTTTTAATCAAATCATGAACTACTATTCCATTAGATACATCTAATATCTTACTTGCATAATTACTTATTCTATCAATATAATCAGATTCAATAACTTCATTAGTAAATGCTACATAATTATCATTTAAACTACTATAATATACTTTATTAGTGAGTACATTTCCATTAGGAAATACTACTATTTTTTCTGAATCACTAAATATATCATGTCCTAAAGCATACTTAGCTTCAAATCCAAACATATTAGCAACTGTTGGAAGTATATCATACATTCCCATAACATCTGTAACATTAAGATTAAAGTTCTTTTCACCGCTCCATATTATTAATGGCGTATTTTTAAGTAAATCATAATTATAATTCTCTAAATCATAATACCCTTCACTTTCAGAATCTTTAAGTCCACCAGTTTCAGGATCATAATTATATAGTATTTCAAATTGTCTTTTAGCTAGTCTTGCTTCATGATCACCATACATTATAAAAATAGTATTCTCAAGTAATCCATTATCACTTAATTCTTGATATAGTTCTCCTAATGCTTGATCTGCATAATGTGCTGACTTCATATAGTTACCCATACTCGTTCCCTCTAAATAATCAGCAACTGCTTCAACTGTATTGCCTTCTTCATCAACGTATGAATAATTCATTGTAACATTGAATTCCCCATATTTATCAACTTGACTAAATGGTGAATGATTTGTTAAAGTTATTATAGTTCCAAAATAAGGAGTTCCTTTTGATTTAATTTCCATTAAAATTGGTTGAATTTGTTTGAAGAAAGATTTGTCAGATAATCCAAGACCAATATAATTAGGGTCATCTTCACTAGGTATTTCATATCTATCTTTTGCATAAAACTCTTGATAGCCTAAATTCTTATGCATTAATTTTCTATTCCAATAGTCAGCATTATTAGCATGCATACTGAATGTATAATATCCTAAATTGTTAAAGTATTCAGGCATTGCGCTATAGTATCTATCATAATAATTAACAAACACTGTTCCACTTGAAGATGGCATTAAACCTGTTGTTAATGTAAACTCAGTATCAGAAGAAGTACCTACACTAATTTGTGGATAAAATTTTGAAAAATATATTCCTTCACTTGCTAACGCATTAAGATTTGGTGTCACTTCTTGCCCATCAATCTTTAAATTAATTAGAAAGTTTTGTATACTTTCCATATGTATAAAAACTACATTCTTGCCTTTAAAAGCATTTGTATATTTGTTATTTTTATGTTCTTCTTCTTCCCATCTACAAGAATAATACTCTCTAAACTGCTTTGCTGCTTCATCATATCCAAATAAAGTATCTAATTTAGGCTGTATACTTTGTATTAAATCATTTATTGTATAAGTATACAATCCAAATCTTTGTACTATATATTCTCTATTCCATTGTTTAATAAACCTACTTATTTCAGTACTTGACAATGAACAAAATAATAGAATCGCGATTATTCCTGAAGAAGCGAGTGTATATATAAACATTTTCTTACCTTTTTCTATTTTTTCAACTTCAAAATAATATTTATCTTTAGATAATTTCTTATGAATAAAAATGAATATTACAGGAAATATTAAGAAAAAGAATTGATATATATGTAATTTATCAAACAAAGAATCATTTACTTCTCCAATCATAGAAGCTGTCGATATTAAATTGACAGATAAAAATGACTTAAAAAATTCATAATATATTGTATTTCCAACACATAAAGCTGTACCAAAAAATAGCCATATAAAGAAGTATCTAAATTGATATTTAGGTTTAAATAAGTATCCAAATGCCCCTATTAATAATATAATCATTAAATCGCTTAAAAACGGTTTAAAAGTGAATACATATCCGCTTCCTACAGTAACATACCTAAGACACATCTCAAATATTACCGATAATATAACATAAGATAAAAATAATATATTTGTTGATGTATACTTCTTAAATGTACTTATTGCACTTTTATATGTCCCATTAAAAAAACTCTTGATTTTCCCTTTCATAATTCCTCTCTTGAACATTATATCATTATAATAACATTTTTTCAATTTTTATAGATTAAAAAAAAAGAAATGACAAGCATTTCATAATTTTAATCTAATCATCAATTGTTTTACAACCAACTGGATTCTTTATGCATTTCATACAAGCTTGATATTTTTCTGTACCAACTAAAGTCATAAGAACTCCAACTATTGTGATAACCAAGAAAACCATTACAGCTGCAATTGCCTTTGAAATAAGTCCTTGTTGTGCTTTCTTAATATCATCTTCCTTTTTCTCAGTTACAGCTTTAGCTAAATCCTTCATACCAACAATAATTAAAATAATTGGTACTCCTATTTTAATGGCTAATACTACATATCCTACTAGTCTTAATGCAGGTTCTAATTCCCCACATAAATCTACATCTTCTAAAAATGTAATTAAATTTGCTAATCCCATAATGACACTCCTTTTCTAAATAAA
>CAYVZW010000041.1:0-9075 GCA_964456325.1 uncultured Clostridium sp.
ACTTTTCGTTAGAAATTTGGTACAATTTAAATAGAGGTGTATATGAAAGATAAATTAATTAAATTATTAGATAATAGTTATAGTCCTTATTCTAAATATAAGGTATCATCTATTGTAGTAATGAAAGATGGTAGAGAATTTAATGGGGTTAATATTGAGAATGCATCATATGGCGCTACTGTATGTGCTGAAAGAAGTGCTATATTTTCAGCAATAAGTGCTGGATATAAAAGATATGACTTTAAGGAAATATATACTATGAATAGTAGTCATGATATTGGGAGTTCATGTTTCTTATGTAGACAAGTAATATCAGAATTATTTGATAAAGATGCAAGATGTATTAATATGAATATTGATGGTGATACGGAAGAGTTTACTGTAAGTGAATTATGTCCTTATCCATTCACTGATGATAATTTAAAATAAATATTACAGGGAGGTTTTGAAATGGTATTTAGAAATAAGAATGCAATCATTTGCGATATGGATGGTACTTTAATTGATTCTATTCCATTATGGAATGATGTAGACAGAAAGTTAGTAGAATATTATGGTAAAGTTCCACATGAAAGAATAGGTGAAGAGAGAAGTAAGTTCTTATCTGAAAACACTAGTGGAGACATATATGTAAAATATGGACAATATTTAATAGATACTTATGAACTTGAAGGGCTAGATGCTGAAAAAGTTTCTTCTTTAAGAAGTGATATGAGTAAACAATATCATGAAGAAGAAATGGATTATAAAGAAGGTGCAGATGAATTCTTAAGAAAAGCTAAAGAGAAAGGATTCAAACTTATTTTAGCAAGTAGTACTAGTAAGTGGGTAATAGATGCATATACTACTAAAAATAAAAAAATGATGAGTAAAGCAAATATGTTAGATATATTTGATATAATTCTTACTCGTGAAGATGTTTCGTTAAAGAAACCAAACCCTGAAATATATAAAGTTGCTACTAAACTTAGTGGATTTGATAAATGTAGAGTAATTGCTATAGAAGATGAATTAGTTGGAGTAAAAGCTGCTGTAGATGCAGGAATAGACGTAATAAGTATGTATGATAAACATGCAGACATAGATAGAGATTATATTAATGCATTATCTACATATTCATTTAAAGATTTTCCAACTTTAACAAAAAGATTATAAATAAGAATACTATTTTCTTATTTTTTTTGATATACTTTTATTAGGAGTAATTAATGATAAAGATAGAAAATTTAACTAAATACTATGGTAATACTCTTGGAATAAAGGATCTTTCATTAAATATCAAGACTGGTGAATGTTTTGGATTTATTGGACCAAATGGAGCAGGTAAGTCTACCACCATTAGATGTATAATGAATGTAATTAATAAAACAAGTGGTAAAGTATTAATAGATAATAAAGAATTTAATAAAAATGATACACTAATTAATAATATAATTGGTTATTTACCTAGTGAAATACATTTGTATGATGATTATACTGTAAGAAAAATGATAGAATATAATGCATCATTTTATAAAAAAGATTTAGGTGACAGAACTAATTATTTATGTAAGAAGTTAAATGTTGATATGGATAAAAAAGTAGATGAACTTTCACTTGGTAACTTGAAAAAAGTTGGAATAGTACTAGCATTGATGCATGAACCAAAGATTCTAATACTTGATGAAGCTACTAATGGATTAGACCCATTAATGCAAGAAGTATTTTATGAACTAATACGTGAAGAAAAGGCTAAAGGAACTACAATATTCTTTTCAACACATAATTTAAATGAAATTAAAAAAATATGTGATAGAGTAGGTATTGTTAAAAATGGAACTCTTATTAAAGTTGGAAGTGTTAAATCATTAACTGAAAATATGTTTTTAATTGTAACTATTTATTCAAGTGAACTTAATAAAATGAAATTTGATGAAAAGATTATTGAGAAAGACTTGGACCATATAAAGTTTTTATACACAGGTAGCATAAATGAACTTACATATAAACTTAGTATGATTAATATTGAAAGATTATGTATAGAAGAACCTTCACTTGAAGATATATTTATACATTATTATGAATAGGTGATATATGCTAAAAAGAGAATTTAAAATTAATTTAAAAAGTTTATTAATATGGACTAGTATAATAGTGTTTCTTTTACTATTTGTATTTATTATTTATCCATATATAGTAACTGAAGATAATATGAAAGCACTTGATGAAATTATGTCTTCTATGTCAAAAGATGTATTATCAATATTCAATATGGATAAATTTAGTATATCTACTGTTTATGGATGGATTAAAACAGAAGGCTATATGTTTATAACTCTTCTTGGCGGAATATATAGTGCTTTACTTGGTTCTTCCATATTATCAATTGAAGAAAAAGATAAAACTATTGAATATTTAATTTCAAAACCAATTACTAGAAATAAGATTATATCTAATAAATTAATATGTGGTTTTATTAATATACTTGTATTAACTATTATAATATTTATATGTAATTTAATCGGACTTGCATGCAGTCATGAATTAGTAATTAAAGAACTTCTTCTTATTAGTTTCTCTCCATTAATGTTATATTATAGTTTATTTTCAATATCATTATTAATATCAACTATAATAAAGAATCCTAAGAAAACAACATTTGTTGGTTTAGTTATTACATTTATTGCTTATGCTTTAAGTATAATAGGTTCTATAAGTGATAAAGTTTCATTAATAAAGAAAATATCTTTATTTGAAGCAGTAAATATTAATTATTTATTATCTAACATGCATATAAATTATATTTATTTAATTGTTACATTATTTATAGTGTTTATATGTTTATTCACTACATATAAAGTATACAATAATAAGGAGCTAGTATGAGTAAATTATATGGACATTTAAAAACCATTCATAAACATAGACGTGAAGTATTTAAATTATGTTGTAAGTTTGACATACCATTACAAGGTTTAGTTCATGACTTATATAAGTATTCATTTACTGAATTTAATGAATCAGTTAAATACTATAAAGATGGTAAAGAAAGCCCTAATGAAAACGCTATTAAAGATAAAGGGTATTCTGACTCATGGGAGCATCATAAAGCCTTAAATAAGCATCATTTTGAATATTGGTATATTCATAAGAAAACTAAAAATATACCTGATATGCCTTTTAAATATGCCCTTGAAATGTTTTGCGATAGGGTTGCTGCTTCTAAAGTCTATCTGGGAAGTGATTATAAAGATGACTCAGCATACAATTATTTTATTGAAAGAAAAAATCATTATAAAATGAATAACAATATGAAAGAATTCTTAGAAGAATCATTTTTACTTCTTAAGAATAAAGGAATGAAATCATTAAATAGAAAGAAACTTAAATCTATATATGATAAATGTACAAAATAAAATAGAGATTAATCTCTATTTTATTTATCAAAATTTATTTTAATTATTTTACGATTTAAATATTCTGTATAATCATTGTGTGCAATAAACATATAGTCTCCAATATAAGTATAATATTTAAATTCTGTTATTTCTTTTATGATATCTTTATTTTTATATATTGTTAATTTATCATTATTAGTACTATATCCATATCCATTATCAAAGTAATAATATTGTGTATCTAATAAAGTCACCTCTTCTTTGTTTTCCGCATCAATATATATTGTATCTTCACTATAATTATCTCCATCTCTATATTGTATTCCTAGTTTATAATAATCTCTATTTATGTGTTCTGCATATCCATGGAATATTAGTTCTGGGTGAGTAACTGTCATACTAAACATTACTTGTAAATTATAGTTTTTGTCATATAGTGTAAATGTAATGATAGATGAAGTTTTATTAATTACTACATTATATATATCATCTATCTTGTTATATAAATTGTTGTATCCTTTAATTCTATTCTTAATTCCGTTTTTATCAATTACATATAAATATAAGTATTTATCATTTTCTTCTTCTGTTGCATATCCATCATAATAATAATCACTAGAAGAAAGCGTCTGCAATATTAAATTTTTATTATTATCTTCTTCTGCATAATAAGCATTACTTTCTGCACAACATAGTTCATAATCAAATTCTTCTCTATCATCATATGGTATTTCAAAGTCAACTATAATATTATAATTTCTATCAAGTACTCCTAACTTGTCACCTTTAATTACAATAATATAATCATCTAATATTTCAATACCATCATAATTAAATTCAAGTTTTGTTTCATCTTTTGTATTAATTATACCAAACTTACCATCTTTTTTAGCCACTAATAAGTCTTTGCCTGCTATATAGAGTTCATCATATTTAGGTTCTATTTTATAGTTTGCACTATAATCTGTTGTTCCATATTTCTTATCTTTAGTCATAACTACTATATCAGTTTTATTGTTATATGCATATAGTCCATTATCAGTTTGTGCTGACATTTCACCAGATTCTGGAAAAGCGGATATTATGTCTTCGTCAAATCTTATTGTTTTTCCAGTAGTGGAGTCAAATATATAAAAGTCATCACTAATATTATACCCATCATCGTCAATTCCATTATTATTAATCATTATCATGTATCTACATTCTTTACCATTCTCTTTAAACATAACTCTTAATATTCTGTCATATGTAGCGATTATTTGACCAGTTATAGTATATTTAATAGATTCATTATAATTAGATTCACTACTATTTTGAACTATACTATAGTTTCCACATGTATAAGTATATTCTTCTTTTTCATCATCGTTACTTTTTAGAATAGGGGTAGTATATAATTTACCATATGTCCCAATATAGTAGCTTGTTGAGTCATCTTTAGTTTCAATAATATCTTTAGTAGTTTCATCATAATAAACACTACTTTTATTAAATGTTCTTAGTGCTTTATAAGATACTATACTATAGTCTTCTTTAATTTCAGGTATTTTGTTTTCTTCTTCTACTACGCTACTATCTTTATAGTAAAACCTCTGATATATTATTCCTATTACTAATAAAATTATTAATACTGATAATGTACTAATGAGTAAAATCTTTTTTTTCTTTTCCATACTTGCCTTCCTTATTATATTTAAAATATATCATAAATTTGTCTTTAAAAAAACATTAAATTAATATATAATACTAATAGGAGTTACAAATGAAGAAAAATATACAAGAATACTTAACTTATTATTCACCAGAATATATATATATACCTTTTGACAATATCGAGAATCTTAAACTTAGAAAAGATAAAATAGTACTTAATAATATGTTACTTGGAGTTTTAGATAATAACTCTAGTATATTTAGTCCAGTTAGTGGTAAAGTACTAGGAACTAAAAAATCAAATTATATAGATGGTGAAAAGAATTCTCTTGTTATAGAAAATGATTTCATTGATAAAAGAGATAAATTACATCCATTTGTTGAAATATCTAAAATTAAGAAAACTGATATAAATCTAACTTTAGAAAAATATGGATTGTATCAAAAAATAAATAGTAAAACAACATTGGTAGTAGAATCAAAATATGATAAAAAAACTGATTTAGGTGATATGATTATTAATTATGAATCATATGAAGAAGTATTAGAAGTAATAGATGAATTATTAAATCTATATAAAATGAAAGTATGTTATATGTGTATACCAAAAGAAGATCTTGTAAGTATTGCAGCTTATAACAAATATATAAATGCATTTCCTAATATTTGTATAGTTCATTCAAGTAGAAAATTTAAAAATGATAAATGTGTATTTTATAGTATAGAAGCTGTTTTAGCAGTATACAAAGCTATTCATTTAGATTATATGCTTGATAATACTATGATAACAGTATCATACCCTGAAACTGTAATAGTAAGAGTTAAATTATATACTTCACTTGCTGAATTGTTAAAGGCACTTAAAATAACATATAAAGGTAAGAAAATATACGTTAATAATACTTTAGTAAGTAGTAGTGATTTTATAATTGATAGAAGAATTAAAACAATATGTGTAAAGTAGGGTTGTTATGATTTATTTATTATATGGAGAAGAATATTTTTTATTAAAAAGTAAAGAAGATGAAATAATTAAAAGTAGTAAAATTGATAATATAATATCAATAGATTTTTCGTCTTCTAAACTTTCTGATGTGTTAAATGAAGTGTATTATTGTGATTTATTTAATTCAAAGAAACTTATAATTGTTAGTAATTTTTCATTTAAATCATTAAATAAAGATGAAGAAGAATCATTTAAAAAGTATTTAGATAATATGAATGATAATATTGTAATACTTAAATCAATAGATGCAAGTATTGATTCAAAGAAAACAATTATTAAAAAACTTAATAAAGTTGGTAATGTTTATAATGCTAAAAAACTTGATAAATATGAACTTACTAGTTACCTAATAGAATTATTTAAGAAAGAAAAATATAAAATAAGTGATACATTAATTAAAAAAGTAATTGATATATGTTCATATTCAAAATATAGTAATGATAATAGTTACATATTTAATGAAATTAATAAACTAATGATGTATAAATATGATACTAAAGAAATAACAAGTGAAGATGTTGAGGCTGTTATATCAAAGAATATGGATAATGAAATGTATAATTTAGTGAATGCAGTTTTATGTAAAGATACTAAAAATATATTTGATGAATTTAAAATAATAAAAGAATTAGAAGTAGATCCATATTTTATATTAAGTAGTATTTCAAAACAATTTAGAACACTTACTCAAATTAAGATATTAAGTAGCGGTATGGCAGGAGACGCTATTGCTAAAAAACTTGGTATGAATCCATATGCAATACAAATAATAGGTAAGAATACTAGATTATATTCTATAGATGATTTAGCAAATATACTTGAAAAGATATTTTATACGGATGAAAAAATGAAATCAGAGAACATTGATAAGTATAGAATACTTGAAGAATTCTTTATAGAATTAGAATAGTAGTTTACACTTACATGACTAAAATAATAGATATAATAAAATTTATAAAGTATAATATTAAATAGGAAGTGATTAATGTGTTAATACTAGCAAAAAGTATATTAGGTTTAATGATAGGATTCTTTGGAGCTGTTTTTCTAGGACTAGTACTTATTCCAATGCTAAGAAAAATGAAATGTAAACAAAGTATAAGTGTTTTTACTGCATTTAGACATGCATCTAAAGAAGGGACTCCTACTTTAGGAGGATTAATATTTATTATTCCAACATTAGTTGCTATGTTTATATTATATTTAAGAGGTAGTTTAGAAATAACTCATTCATTACTTATAATTATATTTGTATTTATTTCTTATGCTTTACTTGGATTTGTAGATGATTATTTAAAAATAAAAGAACATAATAATAAAGGGTTAACTATTCCTCAAAAATTACTTGTTCAAGTGTTAATTGCTTTAATATTCTTCTATATTTATATGAAAGGTGGAGGAGATGCTAATGTTACAATTACATCACTTAACTTAAGTATAGATATGGGATGGTTCTATGGATTATTTATATTATTCTTACTTGTAGGATCTTCAAATGCTGTTAACTTAAGTGATGGACTTGATGGGTTAGCTGGAGGTTTATCTTTAATTGCATTTATGTGTTTTGGTATTATTACTTGGGGTTCTTCATGGATAGCAGGTTATCAAGAAATAGCAATATTTTGTTTCATACTTGTAGGTTCATTATTAGGATTTCTAGTATTTAATACTCACCCAGCTAAAGTGTTTATGGGAGATACTGGTTCACTTGCTTTGGGTGCAACACTTGCTGCAGTAGCAATACTTACTGAACATGAATTGTCACTTGCAGTTATTGGAGGAGTATTTGTAATAGAAGCATTATCTTCAATAATTCAAATAATAGCAATTAGAAAGTTTCATAAAAAAGTATTCCTAATGGCTCCAATACATCATCATTTTGAAAAGTTAGGATGGGAAGAAACTGACATTGTAAAACTATTCTTAATAATTGGATTTGGACTAGGCATGGCAGCAGTGTATTATGGAGTTTGGTTATAATAAACATATTAATTCAAATAATATGTTTTTATTTTGATTAAAACTATATTTAATCCATATAATTATATAGGGGATGTCATGAATAAAAGAGTATACATTTATCCAATAATTTTATCTTTGATTGGGTGCCTAATGATTTATTCAAGTAGTTATATATGGAGTGAATTTAAATATGGAGATGCATATAAATATTTAATTAGTCAATCTATCTTTTTAATAATAAGTATATTTTGCATGTTTATAATATCTAAAATTAATTATAAAATTTATTATAAAAAATCTAATTTAATTATTTTTACTTGTTTTATTCTTCTTTTATTAGTTTTAATTCCAGGAATAGGCACTATTAGAAATGGAAGCAGAAGTTGGTTTAGTCTCTTAGGCCTTGGATTTCAACCAAGTGAAGTTGCTAAAATAGGTCTTATTATTTTTACCTCTAAGTATTTATCTAAGAATGATGGTATTAAAAGAAAAACAAAATCATTTATGTTACCTATATTAATCATTATTATAGCATTTTTTGGAGTTATTATGTTAGAACCAGACTTTGGTACAGGAATGGTTATTGTTTGTTCATTAATAGGTCTTATTTTCATTTCAGGAGTAGACTTCTCAATATTTATTAAACTTGGTATATTAGGTATTGTTGGAATAATAGTATTAATACTTATTGCACCTTACAGACTTGATAGGATAACATCGTTTTTGAATCCATGGAGTGACCCACTAGGAAGTGGTTTTCAAATGATACAAAGTTTATATGCTATTGGTCCTAGTGGTTTACTTGGATATGGATTATTTAATTCAAGACAAAAACACTTCTATTTACCAGAACCACAAACAGACTTTATTTTCTCAATAATATTAGAAGAATTTGGATTTGTTGGAGCTATTGTAATAATATCTTTGTATGTATTATTATTTTATAAATTATTAAAACTTGCTATTAATACAAAAGACTTATTTGGTAAATATATGATATTTGGTTTAACGTTTATGATGATGTTTCAAACGGCACTTAACATGTGTGTTATTACTGGAATCGTACCTATTACTGGG
>CAYVZW010000042.1:0-8855 GCA_964456325.1 uncultured Clostridium sp.
TTATATAGTATAATAGTTATAGTTTTAGGAGTTATTATGTTAGAAAGATTTGTACCTGATATATATCAAAAAAGTATTTATTATATAGATTATGAAAAGTTATGGAAAAGTGGGGTAAGGTGCTTACTTTTTGATATGGATAATACAATTACTCCTTGTCACATAAATACTCCAACTAAACGCTTAAAAACACTGTTTGATGAGCTAAAAGAGATTGGATTTAAAATAGTTATTATGTCTAATGCTCCCAAGTATAGAGTTGAAGTATTTAAAAATTATTTATTAGTTGATGCTTGCGCATTTTCTCTTAAACCTAAAAAAGATAAATATGATAAAATAATGAAAAAGTTAAAATTTAATAATAATGAAATAGCCGCTATTGGAGATCAATTAATTACTGATGTATGGGGAGCTAATCGTATGGATATTAAAAGTATTCTAGTAAACCCATTAACATCTAAAGATCATACAATAACAATACTAAATAGATTATTAGAAAAAGTAATATATACAGAACTATCTAAAAAAGATTTGCTAAAAAAAGGCAGGTATTATGAGTAAGAAATGTATGGGATGTGGTTCAACTCTTCAATCAATAAACATTAATAATGAAGGGTTTGTTAAATCAAGTGTTATTGATAAATCTGTTTATTGTGAACGATGTTTTAAAATAATGCATTATGGAGAATATAGTGTACTTGATAAGAAAATAGATTCTGATGGGATTATTAGGAACATTAATAGTGATTCAGTAGCGTCTATTGTTTTTCTTATAGATTCATTAAATATTACACCATTAATTAAAGATTATATAAAGAAGTTTAGAAATAATAAATATATTTTACTTACTAAAAGAGATGTGCTTCCTAAAAGTATTAAAGAAAAGAAACTAATTAGTTATTTTAAAGAAAATATATATGACACTAATAATATAATGTGTATAAGTTCTCTTAAGAATTATAATATAGATAACTTTATGTCTTTAATAGCAAAAGATAATATAAGAAGATTATATGTAGTTGGGTTCACTAATAGTGGAAAGAGTACATTTATTAATCATATAATGACTAGTATATGCAAAAATCCAACTATTACTACAAGTTCAATTCCAAACACAACAGCAAGTTATATAACTATTAAAGTAAATAATAAACTTACTATAGTGGATACTCCTGGATTTATAGATAATAATGCTATATATAACTTTATTAATTATTCTAAAGTATCTAAATTATATCCAAAGAAAGAAATTAGAGTTAAAACATTTCAAATGAGAAATGGTTATTCAATTGTAATAAATGATATTTTAAGGATAGAAAACTTAGGTAATAAGAACAGTTTTAGTTTTTATATGAATGATAAATTAAGATATGAAAAAGTTACATCAAAGAATGATAAACTATGTATTTTACAAAATAAAACAATTGAAGTTGATGGTGAAACTGATATAGTAATAAATGGTCTTGGTTTTGTTAAAATAACTAACCCAGGTTCAATTAAAATTTATATTCTTGATGTTAAAATGATAAGTACTAGAAAGAAGATGGTTTAACATGGAAAAAATTAAAGTAATGAATGAAGTACTAGCTAATAAAATAGCGGCTGGTGAAGTAGTTGAAAGAATTTCTAGTGTTGTAAAAGAATTAGTAGAAAATAGTATAGATGCTGGAAGTAAAGTAATTAAAGTAGAACTTGAAGAAAGTGGAGTAAAGTTAATTAAAATTGTTGATGATGGATGTGGAATGAGTAGTATAGATGCTCATTTATGTTTTAGTAGGCATGCAACAAGTAAAATTAAGACTGAAAATGATTTATATTTTATTAACACTCTTGGATTTAGAGGTGAAGCTTTAGCGGCAATATCTTCTGTATCTGAAGTTACACTTGATACATATGACTCAAATGAATCAACTAAAATAATTATTGAAGGTGGTAAATTTATTAAGGAATCTACTGGTAGTAAAAGATTAGGTACAATTATTGAAGTAAGAAAATTATTTTATAATACACCTGCTAGATTAAAGTTCTTAAAGAGTTTAAACACAGAATTAGCCTTATGTTCATCAGTTATAGAGAAGATTGCATTATCACATCCTGATATTAGTTTTACCCTAATAAATGACTCAAAAGAATTAATTAAAACAAGTGGTAGTAATGATTTATACAAAACTATTCATGAAATATTTGGTTACTCAGTATCAAAGAATATGATAGAAGTAAATGGTGAAAACTATGACTATATAATAAAAGGATACATAAGTAATATTAATGTAAGTAAATCATCAAGAAATACAATGATTATATTAGTAAATGGTAGAGTAGTAAATAATATAAATGTAAATAGAACAATAAAAGATGCATATCATACAATACTTGCTGAGAATAAATTCCCTATAGTTGTTTTAAATATAGAAGTAGATCCAACTATAATAGATGTTAATATTCATCCAACTAAACAAGATATTAAGTTTTCTAAATTAGATAGTCTAGAAGAATTATTATTTGATATTATAAGAAAGAAACTAAATGAATCTGATAATACTTTTGAGGGTTATACTGAAAAGAAAGAAGACACTGTATCATTTAGTGATGATAACTCTAACAAAGTATATGAAAGTCTTAGATTATCATTTGATATTAAAGATGAAGAATCAAAGTATGAGGTTGAAACTAAAACAATTGATTCACTTGTTAAACCAGTAGGTCTTGCTTTAGGAACATATTTAATAGCCCAAAGTGAAGATATGATGTATATGATAGATATACATGCTGCGAATGAAAGAATTAATTTTGAAATATATTATGATGCTTTAAAAAAGAAGAAGATATATACTACAAGTACATTATTTCCAATACAACTTGAATATCCTAAAGATGAATATTTAACTATTAAAGAGCATATTGACGTATTAAAAGATTTAGGTTTTGGAATTGAAGAATTTGGTATAAATACTTTTAGAGTATATGAGCATCCTTCATGGTTAAAAGATGGATTAGAAGAAGAAAGTATCAAAATGATATTTGATTTATTATGTGAATTTAAAGGTAAATTTGATAGAGTTAAGTTCTGTGACAGGACTGCGATGAATTTAGCGTGTAAGGCAAGTGTTAAAGCTAATACTAATATATCTGTCTATGAACAAGAAGAATTAATTAATAGATTATTTAAATGTGAGTTTCCATATACTTGTCCTCATGGAAGACCAACTATTATAAAGTATCCTAAATATGAACTTGAAAAGTTATTTAAGAGAGTTGACTAATATGAATAAAGTAAAAATAATATTAATAGTGGGTCCTACTGGAGTAGGTAAAACTAAATTATCTGTTTCTTTAGCGGAGCATTATAATGCTGAAATTATAAATGCTGACTCTAGATATATATATACTGAACCATTAATCGCAACAGCTAAAGTTACAAAAAGTGAAATGAATAATATAAAACATCATATGATAGATATAATATCTCTTAATGATGACTATTCAATATATAATTATCAGTGTGAAGGAAGAAAAATACTGAATTCTTTAGTGTCTATTGGTAAGAATATCATTATAGTCGGAGGTTCTGGATTATATATAAAATCTTTATTATATGATTATAGACTTAATAGTACAGTTAAATCTAATATTGATTATTCAAATTTTACTAATGAAGAACTAAAGAACAAGATAAATGAAATAGATGAGAATAATCAAATACATGTTAATAATAGAAAAAGAATGGAAAGATACCTAACATATTATAATGAAACTGGAAACACAATAAAAAAAGAAACTGAATCAAATAATAAAATATATGATTTTGTTTCAATTGGTTTAGAAACTCCTAGAGAGAACTTATATAATAGAATAAATGATAGGGTAGAAGTTATGTTTAATAATGGACTCCTTGAAGAAGCTATTAAATTAAAAGATTATGTTCATTTTAATGAAATAATTGGTTATAGAGAATTAATACCTTATTTTAATAATGAAATTGATTTAGATACCGCTAAAGACAACATAAAAAAAGATTCAAGACATTATGCAAAAAGACAAATGACTTGGTTTAAGAATCAAATGAAAGATATAATATGGTTAAATACTGATTATAATGATTTTAATAATACTATAAATGAATCTATTAAAGAAATAGATAAATACTATAATTAATTCAATTCTTTATATAAATTCATATCAAATGAATGTTCAGTTACATCCAATTTTTTAAGTTCATCTGCACTTATCATAAAGAAATTATTTCTATTTGTTTTATTAACTTCATCATCATCCCACGTAACATCAACATGAGTCCATTTATTATCATAATATATTACATTCCATACATGATCAGTACTTGATACTTTAAAGTTAGGAATATTTATTCTATCCATCATTAATGCAAATGCATCAGCATATCCGCTACATACTGCTTCACCACTTACGAATACTCCATTTACTTTATTAGACATAGAAGTAAAGTCTCCTTGCACATATTTCTTATTATATTTAGTATTATCTAATATGTAATCATGTACTAACTTAATACTATTAGAGTTTACACTACTAGATATTTTTAATTCTGATAAAACACTATCAATTTTTTTATTTAGAAGTTCAATATCATTATCACTATATAGTTTATCTACACTTATATATATAGTTTTATCTCCAGTTATCATTGTATTAAAGTTTATAAATGAATTATATGGATTTACATAATTATTCATAAGTGAAATATAATCTTGGTTATTAGCGGTTTCTTTAACATCATCTGCACACTCTTTATAATCATTTGGACAATAGAAAGTAAAACTATCCCAACCACTATTTAAAATAGTATAAAATATACTTTTAATGTCATCTACTGAATGTGGTTCAAAGTTATCAGTCATAGTAAATGTAGTATATTTATAGTCTCTTTTGTAATCATTAGATTCTGGTACTATAATATCTTCTTTACCAATATTATACATAAATGATTCAATAGTTGAAACAACCGTATCAAACTTAACTACAAATACATAAACACTTAGCATAAATATTAAAGTAAAAAGAACACATAATAATTTCTTTGTCATATTTTATTCACCATTACTAGTATAACAAAAAAAGCAGATATTATCTACTTAATTTCATTAACTAATTTGTTTAATCTATTTTTATATCTATCTCTAGCGTTTGCTTTAATAACGCCTTTAGCGAAAGCATTATCTATTTTAGTGAAAGCATGAGTTAATTCTTTTAAAGCTTCATCCTTGTTAATAGCTTTCTTAACTCTCTTAATAGCTGTTCTCATACTAGTATAAACTTCATTATTTAATTCAGTTTCTTTTGCTGTTCTAAGAACTCTTTTTTTAGCACTCTTAATATTAGGCATAATTCACCTCCCTTAAAACTTATTTAAGTTTACCAAAGAACATTAAAAAAATCAAGTATTTTACTTGATTTTATACATTCATATACTTATTTTTGTTAGATTTAATAGTTGATAACTTAATATTATTAATTACTAAGTTACATACACTTATAATGAATGAACCACTAATAAATATCATTGATACTACATTTAATGTATTTGTGTCAATTATTGTGTATCCTATAACTAATGAAGTTAATATTAGAAAAAATACTGTACTTAATAAACTAATATCTTTTTTATCTCTAATAACCTCTAAGTATTCATTATATCTATTCTTATCTATCATAATGTTATCCCCCTTTAATAGTTTCATATTGTAGCATATTTCATATAAAAAATCAATTTATTTCTAATAAGGACACAATATGACATATATTTTAATATGATTAGTTTATTATTAATTTAGGTGAAAAATATGAAATTAAGATTTAAGTGTAAGAAGAATATTAAAGTATTAATACCAATTTTTATATTATTTTTATTAGTGTTTTCATATATGTATATGCTTTTTAATACTGATTTTAAATATGTAATTATTGACTCAGTAAATTATAATTTTGATAATAGGAATCTTGATATTAATAATTTATCTAAGTCTGAATTAGTATATTTATCATTAAATAAGATAACTACATTTGATAATGATATTAAATTAGAAGAGTTTGAAGAACACTTTATTGATATTGAAGTTAAAGAACCACTTATCTATATTTATAATACTCATCAAACAGAAGTTTATAATTATAAATTACTTGATCATACAGTTAAACCTACTGTATTATTTGCTTCATTTATTTTAAAAGATTATTTGAATGATTTAGGCATCGAATCTATTGTTGAAACTTCTTCAATGAAAGAGTACTTAACTAATAATAAATTACAATATAAAGATAGTTATGAAGCAAGTAGATATTATTTAAAGAACATAATAGAAAAGTATCCATCTATTAAATACTTTATTGATTTACATAGAGATTCATCTAATATAAAAGCGACATTATATGAAAATGATAATACTAGGTATGCTAGAGTAATGTTTGTTGTAGGAATGAAACATAGTAATAGTTCAAAGAATTTAGAGTTTGTAAATACTTTTAATGACAACTTAAATTCAAAATATAAAGGATTAAGTAGGGGAATATTAAAAAGAGATGATGCTAGATTTAATCAAGATATATCTGATAAATGCATATTAATTGAATTAGGGGGAGTTGATAATACTCTTGAAGAAGTTAATAATACATTAGAAATAATATCAAAAGAATTATCTAGTTTAATAGGAGAATCAAGTGGAAACTGAAACAACTAAAAATAAGAATTATGTTAGATTAATAATATTACTTTTATTTATAGTTTTTATAATATTATATATTTCAAAAGAAACAGGCTATTATGAATTTAAAGCACATGAAAAAGCAGTTATGACAGAAGAGTCAATTAAAAAGTTTGAACAAGACATTGCGGATGGAAAAAATGTTAAAGCAAGTGATTATATAACAAGTGACTATATGGATTACTCTAATAAATTTACTAAAGTAGGAAGCAAACTAACTCAAATATTTGAAGACTTTATGAGTGTAAAAGTAAAAAAAGGAATTAAAGTGTTGAGCAAATTGTTTTGGGAATAGATGCTTAATTTTCTTGTTTAATAGCTTTTATAGTGTTAGAATTAATACAAGGAATAATATGAAAGAAAAATGGAGAGAAGAATTAACGTCTATTAATGATATTAATTTTAAAAAGATTAAGAATGTTCGTGCCATTAATTATCCAATAGCATTTAATGATGTTTTTGAATGCACATGTGATTATCAAAATGAAGAATGTGAGTGTTTTATCAAAGTACAAAGAAATGAAATAAGTGGCATAGAAAATGAAATAAATTTATTACTTGAATTAAACAAGTATATAAAAGAAGTTCCATTAGTTTTAGAATATGGAATTGTATCTAATAAATATTATTTATGTACTAAAAAGATAAATGGAAGTAAGCTATCATATTTATTAAGAAATCAAAAGAATACTAATGAAAGCTTAAAATATATGTATAATTATGGAAAGAAACTAGCACAGATTCATTCTCTTACATTAAAATGTAATGAATCTAAAAAAAGAAAGATAAATAATATACCAAGTGAAATAGAAAATGATTCATTTTTTGATATGATTATAAGTTGGCTTAAAAAGAATGAACCAATATTTGATTCAAATACATTTATTCATGGAGACTTTTACTATGGAAATATACTTTGGGATAATTATTCGATTTGTGGAATAATTGATTGGGAATATTCAGGTTATGGTTTTAAAGAGCAAGATATCGCATGGGCTTTAATATTAAGACCTTGCCAAACATTTTTAAAAACATCAAAAGAACAAGAAGAATTTTTAAATGGCTATAAATCTATTGGAGCATATGACGAAAATAAATTTAAATGGTGTTTAGTTAATGGATATGCGCACTTTTATAAAATGGAAAAAGATAAAAATAGTGAATATGCAAAGAAAATTATAATTATAATGAACTCTTTAATTAACACCTATATTAAATAAACATGTTGAATTTATAAAGCAAATGTGTTAAAATATACATGTTTTAAGGGGGAAGTAATGGAAAAAAATAAGAAATACGGTATTAAAACTGCACAAAAATTAGTAGTGACTGGTGGCTCAGTTGCTGTAGGAAGTGGATTTGCATTAGAATTATTATCAAGTGCATGTTCACCACTTGCTACATCAATATTAGTTAGTGCAATGGTTGCTGGAATTGGTTCGCTTGCTTTAGGTTTTAAAGTAGCTGATAATTTAGAAACTTATAAAAGGAGATAACATGTTAGAAAAGAATACTATTATTACTCTTGATAATGATAAGAAATATACAGTATTAAGAACAATGAATTATAAAGGAAAAGAATATGCATTAATAACAGATTTTCAAGGTGAAAATAATGTTATATATGTAGAAAAAGATGATAAAGGAATTATAGTATCATTGATTGAAGATGAAAAAGAAGAAGAAATAGTAATTAATATATTTCTTAAAGACAGTTTAAAAGATTTAAAAGAGTTTCAAGATAAAAGTGGTGAATAATCACTTTTTGTTTACAAGTAATGCACTTACTTTAGTATATGTTCTTGTTAAAAGGCCACTACCTAAAAGAGTACCTCCAAAATATCTTACAACTACAATTAAAGTATTATCTAAATTTTTCATTTTAATCACATCAAGTAAACCTCTAGTAGTACCACTTGGTTCTTTATCTGAATAATTTTTTTCTAAAGTATTAATTTTATAACTATATACAATATGTCTTGCTTTCTTATTATCTTTTGCTAACACATTAATAATATCTTCTACCTCATCTATATTATGAACTTCGAAGATATAACCATAAAACTTTGACTTTTTAATTTCTAAATAACTATTATTAATTTCTTTCATATTTAAATT
>CAYVZW010000043.1:0-8673 GCA_964456325.1 uncultured Clostridium sp.
ACCTGATAGTTAATTAAATTTAATTCAACTTAACCTGGTGTATCAGCAACCTTGCATATCCTTGCCAGCCAATTACACTTAATTATATGCTACAATCACATAAAAAGCAAGCATTTTTTTCAAAAACTTGCTTATTTTTACAATTTTTCCAGTGTTTTAACTAAATTAGGACTATATGTAAGTAACATTCTTACCTTATCATTATCATATACAAGTGATGTAATTTCTATTCCTTTTGACATACACCATGATACAAATGATGAAGTATTAATAATTAGTGCATTATTCTTAACTGTATTACTTAATCTACATATTCCTAACGAAGAAAGTTCAAAATCACTCATTTTAGTTTTATCAACGCAAATGTTTTCTAATACTCTCTCAACATCTTCTCTATTTGTATCAAATTCGTATAAAGAATTATTAAGAGAATTATTTGAAATCATACACTCTGTTACAATTTCTAATAATGTTGTATTTCCATTTACAAAATTTATTGATTCACTTTGCTCTTCTTCATTACCATATGTCTTTTCTAACCAGTTTCCATATTCAGTTGCTGGTTCCCAAATTCCACTATTTTCATTATTCCTCCTGTTTGAATGATTCATATATTATCATTTTAATAACATATTGTCAATTTCATTTATAATAAAAGGAGTATTAAACTCCTATATACCTAATGTAGAATAACCTATACCTGATAAGAAATCATATAAAGCGTTAAGCATGTTCGTTGATTCTTCTTCAGTAAGATCTCTTAATGAGGATGAATTACTTATATCCATATCTTCAAATGTAGAATCAATTTCTAAACTATTGTCAACTTTAATAGTCATATTTTCATCAGGCATAGAATTATCGGGTTTATAAACTATTTCAATAGAATTTGTACTTTTATTATTATCAATTGCACTACTGCTAATAGTTAATATAATATTCTTTGTTATATTCTTTTCCGTTTCTGTTACATTTACTTGTAGCTGTTTATTATTCATATTATATATTGTCTCAATAGAATATGTTGTTTCACCTATTTCTATTTGTGCTATTTCTTTTGTAATATTATTATCTACATATTTAATAGTAGTTTCATCATTTTTAATATCAATTCTCATTAATTTATTTGTAAATACATTAGTATATATTGTTATATTTGTGTCTATATATTTAGTCTCATCAATGATTGAGTCAAGTTTACTCTTTACTTCATCATTATTAATGTTATTTATCTTTGCTAGTTCTTCAATTGCTTTATCATCTTGTTTTAAACCATTTACTATTGAAGTTATGATATTTTTATACTCCTCTTTATCTAAGCTATATACAATCTTAACTGACAAGGCTTTGTCAAATGCTTCATTATATACAATTGTTCTATTTAATTTTTTCTCATCAATAGAATTTATAATTATATTACCTAGCTTATTAATTAGATAATTATAATCAATATCTTTTATTTTATCTTCACTATTATTTACTTTATCAACATATTTATTGGTATTAAACTTAATAAATTTCGGAGTTATATCTATTATATCTATATATGATATTCCTTCTTTCAAGAAATAATTTGCTTTAAGCAACTCATTTTTACTTCCATTTAAAAGTGCAATAGTAGAATTTACTTTATCATTAGCTTTATCATATACTATTTCATAATTAATATTGTATCCTTTATAAGAGGAAAACTTTTTAATCGTTGTATCATATGAAAGATTACCAGATGTTTTTATGGTTGAAAAATCAAAGAAATCTTTTATACTCGTTTCCAGTGATTCTATTTCAGAATATGTTTTATTCATAGTATTTTGCAACACTCTTTTTGGTGAAAGTAATACAAAATAGTATATTACAATAATGGCAAGAATAACTAATAATATAATAAGAGTTATTATTAAACCTTTTTTACTTTTTTTCTTAGGATTTTCTATTACTGGCTTTTCAGTTTCCACTATTACTGGTGTTTCTTCAGCAACACCATTGTTTTCTACAGGTTTCGGTAAACCAAAAGCATCATTGATTAATTCATTATTGGACTCCTCTTTCATTTCTGGAACAATGTTTAGTTCTTCAGGAGTTGTTATAACTTCTCTTTTAGGTTCAACAACTTCGTCACTCTTTCCGCCCTCAACTATATTTTCAAAGCCATTTTGTGCTTTCATTAAGTCAACGTTTCCATCATTTTTGAATAATGGTGTCTCACCTGGTTGTACATTATCATTATTACTATTTTCCATAAATTTCATATTTACCACCTTTTATCTTTTCAATAATATTATATCATATTTAAAAATAATTAAACTATTATTTATTTTCAATTATAAGTGATTCCCCTGTCATTTCCTTTGGCTTACTAATTTGATACATACTTATTATTGTAGGTATTACATCAGCTAAAGTTCCCTCATTTTTAATGTTATAGTCTTTATTTACAATAACAAACGGAACTTTATTTGTTGTGTGACTAGTCATCGGATTTCCATCATTATCTTTCATACATTCGGCATTTCCATGATCAGAAGTAATAACTAAATCATAAAAATTTTCTTTTGCTTGCTCCAATATTTTTCCAATACAATAGTCGCATACCTCAAGAGCCCTAACTGTAGCAGGAATATTACCTGTATGACCAAGCATATCAGGGTTAGCAAAGTTGACTAAAATGAAATCGAAATCTTCTTCCATAGCATCCAAGACAGATTTAGTAACTTCAGCTACACTCATTTCTGGTTTCATATCGTATCTTGGGACTTTTGCAGATGGTATAAGGATTTTATATAGATTCTTGTCCGAAAAATCTTCACACCCATCAAAAAAATATGTAACATGTGGATATTTCTCTGTTTCAGCAATTCTTGCTTGTTTAAATTGCAAACTTGCCAAATATTCACCAAATGTATTCAATAATGGTTCAGTCGAAAAAGCCGACTCTACTTTCTCATGAATGTCAAATAGTGAAACAAATCTAGTATCCTTAAACTTTTTAGTACTAAATGCATTAAAATCGTCATCAGTAAATGCATTTATTAATTCATTGGTTCTTTCACTTCTGAAGTTTACGAATAGTACTCCATCTCCACTTTTTATCGTACAGCCTTTTGATATTATGCTGGGATTTATATATTCATCAGATATGCCATTTTTATAATGAAGATCCATACATCTGGATACATCATTAAAATTATTTCCGACATTATAGACAATAGCATCATATGCTTTTTTTACTCTATCAAAATTGTTGTCTCTATCCATAGCATAATACCTACCAGATATAGTTCCTATTTTTGCATTCTCAAATTTTGATACCTTTTCCATAAAGTTTTCAATAAAAGCTTTCCCGGAAAAAGGAGAGGTATCCCTTCCATCTGTTATAAAATGAAATACAACATTTTCAACTTTTTTAATCTTTGCTAAAGCAACAGAAGCATAAAAATGATCAATGCTTGAATGTACGCCTCCATTTGATAACAAACCTATAATATGTAGTGTAGACTTATTACTATTAACAAAATCCATCAAATCTAAAAGAGTATCATTTTCAAAAAATGATTTATCCCTAATTTTATCATCAATTAATGTTAAAGGTTGCAGTGTTATCCTCCCTGCACCAATTGTTGTGTGACCAACCTCTGAATTCCCTGCAACATGTGGAGGAAGGCCTACAGCTTCTGCACTAGCGTCTAATTCAGCAACAGGATAGGCATTCATTATATTATCTAAATTTGGTGTTTTTGCCATTTTAATAGCGTTGCCTGATTCACTGGTTCCTATTCCGAACCCATCTAATATTAATAAAATAATTTTTTTCATATTTATTCCTTCGTATTTATAATAACACAATATTAATAAAAGTTAAATTATTTATTTCAAGAGTAAAGAAATTTTCAATATAAAAAGAAGCTTAAAATAGCTTCTAATCACTTTTAATAATTATCCATTAAATCTAATCTTAATTTATCAGCTAAGGTAACCAAAAATTCACTATTAGTTGGCTTAGATTTGTTAATATCTACACTGTTGCCAAAAATCTCTTCTATAAGTTCCAAATCACCTCTCATCCAGCTAACTTCAATCGCATGCCGAATAGCTCTTTCTACTCTCTGCACTGAAGTTTTAAATTTGATAGATAAGGATGGATATAATTCCTTTGTAATTCCTCCAACTAACCCTGGATTTTCAAAAATCATCGCTATCGCAGCCCGAATCAACTCATAACCTTTTATATGTGATGGCACTCCTAATTCATGCAATAATTTTGTAATAGCTAACTGGATTTTTTTCCCGCCTAATTCATGTACTAATTTAGTATTATTATCAGTATTAATAATTTTAATTATCTTCTTCTCTAAATCAGAAAAATCGAATAATTTAAGAGCATAATATTTCACTCCATATTCACTTACTTCTTTTATGGTGTCTTCACCATCATAAGAACTAATTACTATAACATCCTTCCTAATATTATTTTCTTTCATATAATCAAGAACATATATACCATCCTTTCTTGGCATAATTAAATCTAGTAAAATAATGTCAAAAGAATCTTGATTGTCTTTTATTATTTTAGTTGCTTCCTCACCATCGTAAGCCACTTTTACTACTTCAATATCTTTTTTTCCTTCAAAATACTTCTTTACTAGGTCTACTAAGGCCTTATTGTCATCAACAACTAGCAATCTTGCTTTCATTTTTTCTCCTTTTTTCTTCTCTTTATTATTATAATATAAAAAATATACATAATTCTAGGCAGAAATATGTATTATTTTGCAATATCTTGTATCTTTTTGTCATAATATATGATTAACAATGCTTTTAAGATTATCAATATCTATTGATGCTTTCCCAAGAACAATGCCATCAGTTATTTCTAATATATCTTTAATATTGTCTTCAGATATAGACCCTCCATAGTAAACCTCAATATCAAATTGATATTTATTGCATATATATTGTTTAATTTCACTAATGGTTTTTGCTATTTTTTCAATACATTGCACATCACCACTTCCAACAGCCCAGTTAGGCTCATAAGCAATAGATAGAAATTCAATATTAGATGACTCTATATTCTTTAAATAATAATTAAGTTCTTTTTTAATATAGGAAAACGGTCTTTTTGTTTTTTTCTGTTCACCAACACACAAAATTGTGTAAAATTTAGAACTGAGTGATTTAAATAATTTTTCTTTAGACGTTGAATAAGTCTCCCCAATAATTTTTCTTCTTTCATAATGTCCAATTAAAGTATATCTAACGCCTATTTTCCTTAATTGTTCTAATGATATTTCTCCAGTAAAAGAACCAGAATTGTAACTGAAAAAGTTTTGCGTACCAACATTATATTTTGAATTATTAAATAATGTTAAATAAAGAACTGGTGGGAATATAATAAAAGTTAAATTATTTGTTTTAATTTTTTCAAATTTACTCTTATATTCTTCCATTTCTTCTAATGTCATATAACATTTTTGATTTAAAATTACTTTTTTCATTTACATGTCCTTACCTATTTGTTTTATCCATTTAATCTACTTAATGTTTTAAATTCTTTTCCTTCAAGATACTCTAATGTTGCTCCACCACCAGTGGACATATGTTCAAAAGAAACATTACATTTATTAGCTGAAGCTATAACATCCCCTCCAGCCAATATCGTATTATCTTCCTTGTTTTCCTTTAAGTATTCAAGTATTTTCCTAGTTCCAAAATCATAATCGTCTTCTTCATATTTACCAAGTGGACCATTCCATAATATTAGTGTTGAATCTGCTAGATTATCTTTAAACAAAGTAATTGTTTTAGGACCAATATCGTATCCAATATCATCATCATCCATATTTGTAACTTCTCTTACACCCACCTTAGTAACAACATCAACTGGCAATACTATTTTATTACCATTTTTGTCTAATAGTTTCTTTGCATATTCTACGGATGAATCATCCACATAACTTTCTCCTACATTATATCCTTTAGCTTTAAGAAAAGTAAAGCACATTGCTCCTCCAATGAGAAACTTATCTGTCTTATTAATAAGATTATCAATTAATTTAATCTTATCCGCTACTTTAGCACCACCCATTATGAGAGTATTATTTTCGTTAATTATTTTATCAAGCATCTCTTTTTCTTTAATAACTAAAAAACCTGCATATGAAGGTAAAAATGCGCTTATCCCATATGTTGAAGCATGATTCCTATGAGCACTTCCAAAAGCATCCATAACAAAAAGATTTCCTAAGCTTGACCAATATTTAGATAATAATTCATCACAAGAAGATTCTAATTTTGATGGAAAATCCTCATATCTTGTATTTTCAATTAATACAATTTCTCCACTTTTCATTGAAGCAATAGTATTTTCAAGTTGCTTTCCCCTTGTTGCAGGCACGAAATATACATTAGTAGACACCAGTCTTGATAAAAACGATGCAACGGGTTCAAGAGAGTATTTTGTTTTATCCTCTTCATTTTCAACTCTACCTAAATGTGAAAGCAAAATAATTTTTGCCTTATTTTCTATTAAATAATTAATTGTATCCAAGCTTGCCCTAATTTTTGTCGCATCAGTAACACCACTATCATCTATTGGACAGTTATAATCTACTCTAACAAGAACTTTTTTCCCGTTTACACTTGCTTCCTTAATGCTTTTCATGCTTTTACACCTAACCTTCCCATTTCATGTATAATTCTTTTGCTTTTTTTCTAAGTTCTTCCAATGTTGTATTTTCTATGTCAACATCATAATCACTATAATCGTCAAGATCTATTTCCGTTATATGTTTTTTTTGTGCTTCAGTTAATCCATTATCAAAGTTGGGCCTATAAATATGTATTATGGTTATGTTGGGATAAGATTTTTTTAAATCTATTATTTCCTTTTTTAATCTTACATCGCTTATAATAATTGCATCATATAAATATGAAAATATTTCAATATCCTCTATCATTCTATTAATAAATAAATCTTCTTTATTAAGTTGCTTCCTAATTAATTCTGTTCCAAGTTGCTGAAGTAGTTCTCTTGGTTTATCCTCTTCAGAAAGATTCCATCCTGTAATCTCCCTAGCATAATATTTTATATACTTACCTAAATGTGTAACCAAAGCTTTTTTATTATGAAGTTCATATTCTTCTTTTAAATAACCAGAAAAAGTATCTTTTCCATTTTTAGCCTTTCCACATAATAAATATATTTTAGGATTTCTATAATTTGTTTCCATTATTCCTCCTCTTTAGATACTTCACTTATTTCAGATTCGCTAGTAATACTAAACGGATTGTTACTCGTGCCATCTCCATTAGATATGTTTAAATCATTTTTCAAGTAGAATGCAGGTCTAATGTTATAAGCAGTACTTATTGAATCTCCAAATACATTACATGTATCATTAATAGTCATTATAATATTAGATGATTCTAATCCGGGTGAAATAGTTAATGTATTTGCAACATCACCAACAAATAATTCTGAAAGAGAAAGCATACCTATATTAGCATTTATTGAACTATTATATTTAAACTCATAGTCGAGATTTGACATTGAATTAGAGCCATTATACCATGCAGAATTAACGATATATTCTTTATTTTCTAGGGAATTATAAAATGTATCATTCAAGTATGCACCGACTGTATTTTTAGATACACTATATTTATTTGAAGATCCACCGAATGCTTTAGACAAGTTGTCTTCTCCATCTTTTATTGTGTATTCCATTACAACTTTAACTGTACTATCAGTTTTGTCAACAACTATATAATTCATTTTAGAAAACGTTATTATACTTCCAATATAGACATCATCAAGTTTTTTAGCACTATGACTTTCTATTCTATATGGATCCGATTTAGTACCACTTCCACTGTTAAGTTTAATACTTGATTTTAAAGAAATGACTACCCTAATTCCATGAATTTTTGTACTAACAGCATCTATTCCCACTTCTCCCGTAGAAGAAACATAATAGTTTTGAGATTTATCATTAAAAGTATTTAAATAATAACTTTCACCATTATTAAGGTAACTTTCATTTGCTCCAGCTGTAACATAGTCATAAAGCGACAACAAAGAAAATAATTCTTCACTATTCTTTTCACTGCATTCCACACTAGATAAATCACTTATAACATCATTACATATAATGTTATTTAAAAGTAACTCATCACTATTATATAATAATTTTTCAAAAACTCCGCTATGTTCAATTTCTTCATTATTATAAAGCCACTTATAAATATATGAGTCATGAAACCCTTTATCTAATCCTGAATACATAAGAGTTAAATTGTCATTACTAACTAACTTGATGTTTCCAGCAGTATCTATTCCAACGATTCTAAACATTATACCTGAGTAATATAAATAGTTTTCTTCAGTTTTTCCTTTATAAGAGTAAGTATTTGTTTTTTCATCAAAGACTAACCCTTGTGATAAATCAACCAAACTTTGCTTGTTCTTAAGAATTGAAAGAAATGTTGTTTCCCCTTCATTATTAACAACAGCATTTTCTCTTTTATATGCATTATACATTCTTATACCATAAAAAGATACAATAACAAGTAATACAACTATGTTTACTGCTATTAAAACTGATGAAATTTTTAATCTGCCTTTATTATTCACTTATACTCCTATTATTCCCCAAAATCATTTTGATATGCAAT
>CAYVZW010000044.1:0-440 GCA_964456325.1 uncultured Clostridium sp.
GTAGTAGGAAAGAATAAAACTATAGTTGGGAATGTTGGTGACTCTAGAACATATATATCGAAGAATGGTGAACTATCTCAGGTAACAAGAGATGACTCATTAGTTCAATATTTATATCAAGCAGGTGAAATAAAGAATAAAGAAGACATGAGATTTCATAGAGATTCAAATAAAGTAATACAGTATATGGGTCAAGGAATGATGATTACTCCCCAAATTACTACTGTTAATAATAATGATTATGATTTATTAATGTTGTTTAGTGATGGAGTAACAGATTGTCTATCTGACAAACAAATAAAAATAATTTCAAAAACAACTCCAAGAGATGAATTAGCTGCGTCTATTATTGAAAATGCTAAGAAGTCAGTTAGTACAAGAAATGATTTGGGAGAAGAATATTATAATAGAATTGAAGGCGGTAAAGATAATGAAAGTGT
>CAYVZW010000044.1:450-7450 GCA_964456325.1 uncultured Clostridium sp.
AATATATAGTAGAGGTATGTAATGGATAATAAGATTAAAATTAAAAACGATGAAGGCAAATTAATTGAATGTGATGTTCTTTTTACATTTGAATCTGAGGATGAAAAGAAACAATACATTGTATATACCAGCTATGAAAAAGATAAAGAAGGAAATATTATAGCGTATTCTTCTTATTATAATAGTGATGATGAAGATAGAAAACTACTAAATGTTGAATCAAAAGAGGAATTGGATTTTATAGATAATGTTATAAATAACATTGAATATAATGTGAAAAATAATGAATAATATACTGAATAAATTAGAAGAATTAAAAGATGATATATTTAAAGATTTTACTTCAAAACTAGTTCCAACAATAGATAAAGATTCAATTATTGGAGTAAAAGTTCCTCAAATTAGACAAATAGCAAAAGAAATATTTAATGATAGAATAGATTTTATGAATAATCTACCGCATAAATATTTAGAAGAAAACATATTACATAGTTCATTAATTAGTTTGAATAAGGATTTAGATGAAACTCTAAATGAATTAGAGATGTTTTTGCCATGTATAGACAATTGGATTGTAAGTGACACACTAAGCCCAAAAGTATTTAGAAAAGATTTGGGTAAAGTCTATAAACATATTAAAAAATGGATTAAATCAAAGAAAACATATACTGTTAGATTTGCAATTGTATCTATGCTACAATTTTATTTAGATGACAGTTTTAAAGAGGAATATAACGCGTTAATTTCTAAAATAAAAAGTGATGAATACTATATTAATATGGCAATTGCTTGGTATTATAGTTTTGCATTAATTAAACAGTATGATACAACTATAAAATTATTTGAATCTAAAACTTTAGACAAATGGATACATAATAAATCAATTCAAAAAGCTATTGAGAGTTATAGAATAGATGATGATAGAAAGAAGTATTTAAAATCATTGAAGATTTAAAATAAATAATAAATGTGTATGTATTATTACAAAAGCGTGATAAAAACTGTTAAATATCATGCAAAGTGTGATGAGTTATTAAAATTGTTATTGAAGTATGATATTATTATTATGAGGTGAAATATGCTGAAACTTAAAAATGTATCTAAATTCTATTATAGCAAAGGTATAGTAACTAGTGGATTTAGTAAAATATCACTAGATTTTAATCTTGGAGAATTTGTTGCTATCACTGGGGAAAGTGGTAGTGGGAAATCAACTTTATTAAATGTACTATCTGGTCTTGACTCATATGAAGAAGGAGAAATGTACATTAATGATAAAGAAACTAGTCATTATACTGAAAAAGATTATGAAATATATAGGAAAAAGTACATAGGAAACATATTTCAAAATTATAATCTAGTTAACAGTTATACTGTGTATCAAAATGTTGAATTAGTATTATTATTAAATGGTGCAAGAAAGAAAGACATTAAAAATAAGGTACTGGAAATTATTAAAAGTGTTGATTTATATAAGTATAGAAATAGAAGAGTTTCTAAGCTATCTGGTGGTCAAAAACAAAGAGTAGCTATAGCAAGAGCTTTAGCAAAAGACACTCCAATTATTTTGGCAGATGAACCAACTGGAAATTTAGACTCTCGTTCTAGTGAAAGTGTTTTGAAATTATTAAGTGAAGTTGCAAAAGATAAACTAGTTATTATCGTAACACATAACTATGATCAAATAGAAAAGTATGTTACTCGTAAAATAACAATGCATGATGGTAAAGTTTTAGAAGATAAAAAAATCAAAAAATACGAAGAGGTTAAAGACAATAAAGAAGCTAATTTTAGTAATATAAAATGGTATAACAAAATAAGATTAGGCATTAGAAATACATTTAATGTTATTCCCAAATTCCTACTGATTTTTATAGTGTATTTCTTTATTTTATTTGCTTTTTCAAGTGCGTATGCATCGTTTAAAGAGTCTGAATATGAAACTAACAACCAAGGATATAATCAATATTTTCAAGAAATAAGTGACAAAAGAATAATTATCAAGAAAGAAGATAAAACGGAATTTACAGAAGAAGATTATGATAAAATAGCAAAATTAGTTGGCGTAGATTATATAGTGAAAAATGATTTACTTCTAGATAATAATATTAGTTTATCAAGTGAAAATCTTTATTATTATGGAAATGTTAAAGACATTAATTCTTTTGAAGGTACACTTGACTTTGGAAGAATGCCCGAAAATGATAATGAAGTTATTATTGAAGGTAATAAAGACTCATATATGATTCCTGATTCTTTTGAAGAAGTGGAAAATATTGATTTTAATTTAGAAGATTTATCCAATAATATTACTAATGAAAAATATAATATTAAAGTGGTTGGTATTCACTATGTTACTTCATCAAATTACTATGAAAACATTAAAATATATGTTCCAAGTAAGGTATTAACTGATTTAGCAAAAAAGATTAATAAAGATTATAGCACTATGACATACACATTTGCGGGTAAGCAACATGATTCTTATTTTGATTCGGTTTCAGGAGAAATAAGACCTAGTGGCAATGTTCCAAGAGGTACATATATAATACCTGAAGAAATGAGATATCAATGTAAGAATTCAAATTGTAAGAAATATACATTAAGCATTAATATTAAGAGTACATTCTTTACTGATAGTATTTCATTATCATATAAAAATTATTATAAGAAAAGTACATTTAATAAACTAATAGGATTATCTTATGATAAATATAATGGCTCTATTTTCATTAATACTGATGACTACAATAATCTATTTAATAAAGGTTATTATCAAAGCAGTGTGTTTTTAGATAGTACTGATAATAAAACATCATGTATTAAAACATTAAATGCTAATGGATATACAACATTATATGTAAAAGATACATTAGTAAATTATTATGAAGGTGATTTAGCTATTGTCAAAATATTGAAAGTTACAATTTTAGGTATTCTTCTAATAGTATTATTCTTTATATCATATTTTATTATTAAAATAATATTGAAGTCAAGAAATGTTTATTTCGCAACACTTCGTATATTAGGTTCTCCTGTTTCAACTGTGAAAGAACTACTAGATATAGAACTATTTACTATATGCAATATTGCATATGTTATATTCTTATCTTTAATGATATTAATTAATAAAGATATTATTGTTTCAGATACATTAAAAACAATGTATTCTTACTTAACAGTATTTGATTATATATTAGTTTATATAGTATTATTCTTAATGTCTAAACTAATTACTGATAGATACTCAAGAAAGTTATTTAAAACAACTGCGATGAATGCATATAGAGAAGAGGCTTAATATGATAAAGATAGAAAAAGTAAATAAATATTTTTATAGACATAAAAAGAATCAAATACATGTTATTAATAATACTTCTTTAGAGTTAGAAGATAAAGGACTAGTTGCAATACTTGGTCCCTCTGGATGTGGTAAAACAACGTTATTAAATGCAATAGGTGGTCTTGATAAGGTTAGCAATGGCAAAATATATATTAATGGAAAGAAAATCACTAGAAGATGTAGCGGATATGTAGATAAAATTAGAAATCTCAATATAGGATATATATTTCAAGACTATTATTTAGTAGATAGTATGAGTGTATTTGACAATGTTGCATTATCATTAAAGATAAGTGGAATTAAAAATAAAGAAGAAATTAAAAAAAGAGTTAATTATGTTTTAGAAAAAGTTGGAATGTATAGATATAGAAATAGATATGCTTCAATGTTATCTGGTGGAGAAAGACAAAGAGTAGGTATAGCAAGAGCTATAGTAAAAGATCCTAGCATTATAATAGCTGATGAGCCAACTGGAAACTTAGATAGTAAAAATTCCCTTGAAGTAATGAATATAATAAAAGCTATTTCTAAAGATAGACTTGTAATTCTAGTTACACATGAAACGGATTTAGCTGAATTCTATGCAAGTAGAATAATTGAAATTAAAGATGGAAGTATCATAAATGATAGACTTAATGAACATACTAATGATTTAGATTATAGATTAGATAATAAAATATATTTAAAAGATTTTAAACTGCATCATTCCCTTTCTAAAGGAAATGTTAATATAGATTACTATTCAGATGATAAGAATAAATTAGATATTGATATAGTAGTTCAAAATGGAAATATCTATATAAAAACAAAATCAAATGAGAATCTTGATGTTGTTGACGATGATTCATCAATAGAAATAGTAGATGAACATTATAAAAAAATATCAAAAAGTATTTATGAGGAATACGATTTTGATTTTGATAAAGTTATTAACAAAAATATTAAAAAAAGATATTCATCAATATTTAATCCAATTACATTATTAATAAATGGATTTAAAAAAGTAAGAGATTATTCAATTGTTAAGAAACTACTTTTGCTTGGATTCTTTGCTTCAGGAATGTTTATATTAAACTCTGTAAGTAATGCACTAGGAGTATCTAACATAAAAGATGAATACTTTATTACTGTTAATAGAAATTATTTATCTATTATATCAAAAAATATTAAAGTAAATGATTACTTAAGCTATGAAAACAATGAAACTGTTAATTATGCTTTACCAGGTAGTTCTAGAATCTCGTTTACAATAAAATATCCAGACTATTATCAAACTTATAATGTAGAAGATACTATTAGTGGATCATTATCAAGTATTGATATGTTAACGGAAGAAGATATTATAAAAGGAAGTTATCCTCAAAATAATAATGAAATAGTATTAGACAAATATACAATTAAAAAGTTTCTTGATGAATCTAATGCTAAACAAGCAGGAATATTAACGGAAGATGATTTAATAGGAAGGAAACTTTTTATAAAGAATATGCCTGATTTTATAATAGTTGGAATAACAGATAAAGGTGATCCATCTATTTATGTTAACAAATCACAATTTATTAACATTCTATACAATGGTGGAAGTGTATCAAGCGATTCATATACAAGTTCTTATTATTCGGAGGATAAAAAGAATATTGATTATGCTTTAGTTCAAGATAAAGTATCTTTAGTAAAAGGAAGATGGCCTACTGGAGACTATGAAGTAGTAATAAGCAATGATTATAAAGATGAGTATAAAATTAATAAGTATATAGAAGATAAAGTTAATGATAGTAAATTAAAAGTTGTTGGTTATTATACAAGTGAAACAATTTCAGAAAAAAACTTAGTTTCTAATAATACAATTAAGTATGATTTAATAACTAATTCTGAAAATATTACAATTTATAGTAAAGATAATGAAACTGCAATTAGTTCATTTGAAGGATTAGGTGTTAACATTCAAAATGTTTATCAAAAGAACAAAGGTGATTACATAAATGGAGCTAAAGATTCAATAACAACATGTTTAATTGTATGTGCTATTTCTTTATTAATATCATTAATTGAAATATATTTAATGGTAAGATCTTCATTCTTGTCAAGAATAAAAGAAGTGGGAATATATAGAGCAATAGGAATGAAAAAGAGAGACATTAGAAAGATGTTCTTAGGAGAAATTGTTGCTATTACAACAACTGCTAGTTTAATAGGAATATTATTTATGTCTTACATTATTAAACAATTTACAACAATAGAATTCTTTAAGAATACTTACATGTTGAACTATAAGGTTGTATTATGTGTAATAGCATTTGTATATTTATTCAATATAGTAATAGGATTATTACCTGTAAATAGAGTATTAAGACAAACACCTGCTAAAATATTAAGTAGAAGTGATTTAGAATAAAGTAGCAACTTTATTCTTTTTTGTAAATTTTAACTTGTTTTATTAAAAACATGTGTATTTTTTAATTATTTTATTGTATCATATATACGTGAGGAAGTAAAAATGGAAAAAAATAGAATTTTTGTACTTTGTTTATTGTGTATGCTATTATTCGGTTGTGGAAAGACTGACACAAATACATGGCCAGCTAAAGATGTTCTTGAATACTCAAAAGGAAATATAGTTTCAATTAAAAATGAAGAATCACAGTATGAAATTAAAGTTGATAATACCACTATTGAAGACTATAACGAATACATCAAAGCATTAATAGTAACAAATTATGAACAAATTGATGCATTAGATAATAATGATAACATTTGGACAGGTACTGGAAGTGGAAAATACGTTAGTGTTGAATATATTGACAGTACAAGTGAATTATATAATGGATATAATATAGTTATAGAAATATATAGTTATAAGCCAAATTCGTGGAAATAATTGAAACTTATAGATTATTTTTTTAAAACATGATATAATATATCTAATTTAACAGTGAAGGGAAGAAAAGAATAATTTCTTCATAGAAAGTTAGTGGTTGATGTAAACTAATAAGAATAGTTCTCTAAATGATCCATAGAGTTAAATAGTTACTCGCTTTAAGAGTTAAGAGCATGATAAATCATGAATTAAGGTGGTACCGCGTAATATACGTCCTTATGTTCATGGTTTTTTATTTTTTAAGGAGGAAAAGATGGAAAATAAAAAATATTATATTACTACACCAATATATTATCCAAGTGCAAACTTTCATATTGGGCATTGTTATACTACAATAATAGCTGACGCTATAGCAAGATATAAAAGATTATGTGGATACGATGTTTTTTTTCAAACTGGTACTGATGAACATGGACAAAAAATAGAAAAGAAAGCAGAGGAAGCAGGTGTTACTCCAAAAGAGTATGTTGATCCAATTATCGAAGATGCTAAAGATTTATGGGAAAAATTAAATATATCATATGATTATTTCATTAGAACTACTGATGAAGATCACATTAAAAGGGTTCAAGAAATATTTAAAAAAATGTATGATAAAGGAGATATTTATAAAGGTGAATATAAAGGATTATATTGTACACCTTGTGAATCATTTTGGACAGAGAACCAATTGGATGAGAACGGAATGTGTCCGGATTGTCATAGGGAAGTTCATGAAGTAAGTGAAGAAGCATACTTTTTTAGGCTATCAAAATATCAAAAAAAGTTAGAAGACTATT
>CAYVZW010000044.1:7460-8627 GCA_964456325.1 uncultured Clostridium sp.
TATTTCAAGAAAGAATGAAATGCTTAATAATTTTATTAAACCAGGACTTGATGATTTATGTGTTTCAAGAACATCTTTTACATGGGGAATACCAGTAACATTCGACCCTAAACATGTTATTTATGTATGGATTGATGCTCTATCTAACTATATTACTTCGCTTGGTTATCCAGAGGAAACTGATGATTTTAAAAAGTATTGGCCAGCAGATTTACATTTAGTAGGAAAGGAAATAATAAGATTTCATACTATTATTTGGCCTGCAATGCTTATGTCACTTGATTTGCCGCTACCTCATCAAGTGTTTGGACATGGTTGGTTAGTCATTAACGGAGGTAAAATATCAAAATCCCTTGGAAATTATAAAGACCCTAGAGAATATATAAATGCATATGGAGTTGATGCAGTGAGATACTTTGCATTAAGAGAAGTACCATTTGGAAGTGATGGAAACTTTAGTGAAGAGTATTTAATTAATAGAACAAATTCCGATTTAGTAAATACATTAGGCAATTTAGTTAATAGAACAATCGCAATGTCAAAAAAATATTTTGATAGTAGTGTAACAAATCCAAAAATAAATGAAGAAGTTGATAACTCACTAATAGGATATGCAAAAATACTTCCTAAATTAGTAGATGATAAAATGAATTCGTTAAAAATAAATGAAGCATTAGAGTGTATATTTGAACTCTTAAAGAGAGCAAATAAATATATAGATGATACAACTCCTTGGGTACTTGCTAAGAATGAAAATTTAAGTGATAGACTTAAGACGGTATTATATAACATATTAGAAAGTATAAGAATTAGTTCAGTATTATTGCAACCATTCATACCTTCCACATCTATTAGAATATTTAAAATGTTAAATACTAATAATACTTCACTTGAGTCAATTAATGAATTTGGTGGACTTGAAACTAGTATTAAACTTAATGAATCTGAAATATTATTTGCAAGAATTGAAAACAAATGTGAAGATTAATTTGTAATATAATAATCATTATGCTATACTTTAGTTAGTAGAACATTTAAATGTCTACCTTTGTTTGATTAGACACTTAGTCATTTGAACTAGGTGTCTTTTTTTATATAGTCATTATTACTTTAGGATAACTAAAATAATAATAACAATCAATAAAATAATAATCCTTATAAGATTAA
>CAYVZW010000045.1:0-2448 GCA_964456325.1 uncultured Clostridium sp.
AAAGTTAAATCCCCATTTGATAATAATCTTATCCTCCAATTATTATTTCCATCATCAATCATTGTGCAGTTTCCAGTATAAGTTAATAGGTATGGTTCCTCTCCTTGCACAACATTATTACATTTATAGGAAGCAATAACTGTTTTCATTATTTCACCATTAGCATTCAATGTAGTATTTCCACTACCAATTTTAACTGTTTGACTTTTATTATTTGCATTAAAAACAAGTAAATTATTTTCTCCTAAAGTCCAATTCTTCCATTTATAATCAGAAGATAAAACAGCATCAATATTAACGGTCTGTTCATAATAATAACTGCCTTGGCCTTGCGTACTAACAATACCTGTTCCAGAATTAAGCGTTAATGAATACTTATTTCTAGTGTAATAATAATTAACAGAAGCTGACCCATTAGGCAATACTGTAATCGTCTTTGCTTCTGGAGAAGTAAATCCTACATAACTTTTAACAGTTGGTGTAACAATACTATATGTATCATAATTAAATGTTTCTCTTTCATATGATGAATATTTTCCATTCAAATCCATTTTATAATGATAAACATAATAATTAGACTTTTTTTCAACTTCATTAAATTTCCATGGATTTTTGTAAGTCCCCTCTCCTGTAATATGTGTATGTTGTCTTATATACTCTGTTATCTTAATACCAGCAGAATTATTATTAGATATATCAGAATATCCCAAATCACTCACATTTATAATATAAGTGTTATATAAATCCTTTTCATCCATTGTCCAATATTCACCATTTCCATATAAA
Source organism: uncultured Clostridium sp. (assembly GCA_964456325.1). Lineage (GTDB taxonomy): Bacteria > Bacillota_I > Bacilli_A > RF39 > UBA660 > CAG-1000. The sequence goes on from CAYVZW010000045.1 coordinate 787, forward strand.
TAAGAATTAATTGCACCAGATATTATATATTCATTTAAATTTAAAAGACCAGCAGTTTTATATTTTTCATTATATTTTAGTGTATTACTTGAATATTCAAAAGGAATATCATAATTATTATTATCAACTAAATACAATTTATAGTCTATATAGTTGCTTATTAATGAATTAATTTTGTTGTAAAAGTCACTATCCTTTACAACAAAACTTCTAGCATTTATAAAAGAAGGTATGGCTAATAAAATCAAAAGAATTATTTTCTTCATCTTTGCTCCCAATTGTATTCTATCATATTTTATAAAAAAAGAAAGTATATTTAATCACTTTCTTTACAATTTACTTATATTAAATAATTATTTATCTCTTAATACTGCATTATGCTTCTTTACCACATTTTCTATAATATTATTTAATACCGGATTTATTTCTGCATCACTAAGAGTCTTTTCAAAACTATCAAATGTTAGAGAATACGCAATGGATTTAGAATTATTACTTATTTTATCTCCTTCATAATAATCAAATACATTAATGTTGTTAAGAAGTCTTCCTGCACTCTTTCTAATAGTATCTTCTACTTCTGCACATGAGGTGTCTTTTGATAAAATAAAAGCTAAATCTTTTGTAACACTTGGATATTTAGAATACTCTTTATATTTTATTTTACCTGTTTTAATATCAAATAAATATTCTAAATTTAATTCTATTACATACACTTCTTCCTTATAAATATTTGGATGTATTTGTCCAAAGAATCCAATTGTTTTACCATTAACATTTATCATTACACTTTTACTTGGATGCATTTCCTCAATAGTAACTATATTATTAAAACTATATCTGTTTTTATATCCAATATAGTCAAGTAACTCTTCTACTATACCTTTTACAACATAGAAATCTACTTTTTCATTATTAATTCCAAGATTAAAGTCTCCAGTTAATAATGAGCATAATTTCTTCTCTTCTATATAGTTTCCATCGATTAGTGAAAAACTATTACCTATTTCAAATATTGATAAATCTTTAATGCCATGTGATTTATTATAATCAAATACTTCCATTAAAGAAGTTATTAAACTATGTCTTAGTACTACTCTTTCTTCAGTCATTGGATCCATTATCTTAATAAGTCCGAATTCACCTTCCGTAAATTTAAAAATATTTTTTTCATTAATTAATGAATAAGTCATTGTTTCAGATAATCCAAGTGAACACATCTTATCTTTAATAAGTCTAATTCTATTATTATAAGAAGGTACTATACTTTCAAAATACGGAAGTTTACTATCAATATTATCTACTCCATATATTCTTCCAACTTCTTCAATTAAGTCTTCTTTTATTGATATATCAGTTCTACGAGTTGGAACATTTACTTTAAATAGTCCTTTTTCATAACTAGAGGTGAATTCTAATTTATCAAATACATCAGTTACATCTTTTTCTGTTAATTTGAATCCTAAAACATTATTAATTTTATCAAGTGTTATGTCTATTACTTTTTCATCTCTACTTAAACTATTATGTTCTAAGATTTCACTATTTACTTTACCACTTGCATATTCTTGGAGTAAATAACAAGCTCTCTCTACTGCAAAATATGTTCTATTAACATCTAATCCTTTTTCAAATCTATTGCTTGCTTCACTTCTTAAATGT
>CAYVZW010000045.1:2458-8543 GCA_964456325.1 uncultured Clostridium sp.
TATTGTATGGATTAAATGTTGCTATAGAGGGTGCTATATTTAATCCATACAATATAAGATATACTTCTTAAATGTTTTATTGAAGTATATCTTATATTGTATGGATTAAATATAGCACCCTCTATAGCAACATTTTTTGTATTTTCATCTATTTCTGTTGAATAGCCTCCCATAACTCCAGCTAAACCAATGGCTTCATTATTTGAATTTGTAATAACTATATCATCAATAGTTAGTGTCCTTGTTTGTTCATCAAGTGTCTTTAATGATTCATTTTGATTAGCCATTCTTACGCCAAGAACTTTACCTAATTTATCTGCATCATAGAAATGAAGTGGTTGACCTGTTTCTAACATTACATAGTTTGAAATATCAACAACATTATTAATAGGTCTTATATTACATGCTATGAGTCTATTCTTTATAAACAATGGGCTTTCTTTAATCTCTATATTACTTACTTTCTTCGCTAAAAAAGTATAACAATTTTTTGTTTCAATATTTAATTTAAGAGAATCACTAATACTATCTTTGACTTCTTTATAATTAGTCTTTGGTAGTGTTACTTTTTCTCCAGTAATAGCACATGTTTCATAAGCAAGACCTAACATACTAAGTAAATCTGCTCTATTAGAAGTTAATTCAAAATCTATTATTTCATCATCCAATTCTAAATACTTAATTGCATCTTCTCCAACTATTGCATCTTCATTTAATACATGTATTCCTTTAATGTCTTCTTCCGTTAAGAATTTATTTTCAATTCCAAGTTCTGCAAGCGAACAAATCATACCATTAGACTCATGCCCAAGTATAGTTGTTTTTTTAATTGTTCCACCTGGTAAAATAGCTCCATTTAAAGCAACAATAACTTTAATACCCTTTTTAACATTAGGAGCACCACAAATAATATCTAATACTTCACTTTTAATATCAACTTTACATATGTGTAAGTGATCACTCTCAGGATGATTAGTACATTCAATAACTTTTCCAATAACAAGTGATGTTGCATTTACAAGTTTACTTACTTTATCATACTCGTTACCAATTTTAACCATGTTATCTGCTAAAGAAAGAGTATCTAATTCTAGTTTAGTATAATCTTTTACAAAGTTTCTACTTAATATCATTTTATATCTCCCTTCTATTAAAATTATCTAAGAATCTTTTATCATTAGTATAAAATAATCTTATATCATTAATTCCATATCTTAGCATAGCTATTCTCTCTACTCCACAACCAAATGCAAATCCAGTATATTTTTCTGGGTCATATCCGCATCCTTTTAATACATTGGGATGAACCATTCCACTACCTAATATTTCTATCCATCCAGTATTTTTACATAATGAGCATCCTTTTCCATTACATTTAAAACAAGAAACGTCTACTTCATAACTTGGTTCAGTAAAAGGAAAATAACTTGCTCTAAAACGAACTACTCTATCACTTCCAAACATCTTTTTAGCGAGAACTTCTAAAGTTCCCTTTAAGTCTGCTAAAGATATGTTTTCACCAACTACTAGCCCTTCAACTTGTGTAAACTGATGGCTATGTGTTGCATCATCATCTCTTCTATACACTTTACCAGGACATATCATTTTAAATGGTTTCTTATCACTTTTATCTAACATATATCTTATTTGCATAGCAGATGTTTGAGTTCTAAGAAGCATTTCATCATTAATATAAAATGTATCTTGTGCATCTCTTGCAGGATGTCCCTTTGGAACATTAAGCATTTCAAAACAATACTTATCAGTTTCAACTTCAGGTCCATCCACAACATCATATCCCATTGAAATAAACAAGTCTTCAATTTCTTCTGTTATTAAAGTAAGTGGGTGTTTACTTCCAGTAATTCTCTTTTTACTAGGAAGTGTAAGATCCAATTTATCCTTATTTAGTTTATTATTTAGTTCAATTTTTCTTACTTTATCTATTTTTTTATCTAAAGCATCCGATACTTCACTTCTAAATACATTTGATTCTCTGCCCACTTCTTTTTTCTCTTCATTAGAAAGCGTTCCCATTTTGCTCATAATATCAGTAAATTCGCTTTTCTTACCCATATACTTTGATTTAATATTATTAAGTTCAACTTCATTATTGCAAGAATCAATTTCTTTTAAAGCACTTTCTTTTAATATTTTAAGTTTTTCTATCATTTTTTCCTCCATTTTTTTAATAAAAAAATATTACAATTTAAGGATGAGTTTAACCCACGGTACCACCTTAATTCATAATATTATTATGCAACTTATTTCTTTTAACGCAAGACATACGATTCTTAATATTAGAGGTGAATTCATAAATTATTATTTGTTAATATTTCAGCACTAATTAACTCTCTATTAAATAATATACATTTATTACTATTTCTCAAAAGACAAGTATATTCTATCATGAAATCCATTTATTTACAATAACTAATCACATATATTTTCATTGTTAAACTTAGTTACTTTATCATATTCAATATATTCAAGTTTAACTGCACCATTAGTTGTTGGCACATTTAATAAAAATTCTTTGTTACTAACATATAATTTAGTAACAATATCATTTGTTATAGCAAGATAATAATTAAGCGATGTATTAAATCCACTTAATTCAGTTGTAGCAGTACATGATACATTACTAAAACTAGAAGTTACAGTCGCATTTGGATCTTTTAATTGTTCATTAATTATATAACTTTCTGCAGCCTTAAAAATTATTTGTGTATCCGCCACAAAAGCTTTTTGCTTTGACTTCTTATACATATCTAAAATATTTGGTATAGTTAAAACTACCAATATTGCAAGTATTGCTATTACCGCTAATAACTCTACAAGTGTAAATCCATTATTCTTTTTCATATCAACCTTATTATTATTCTATCACATATATTTGTTATTCACTATATAAAATATCTTTTATTTTATTTATTACCTCAGTTTTATTTATATCTATTGTTTCTTTTCCTGTTCTTAATTTATATTCAACAATATTTTCACTTATTTTATAGCCAACAGTAATTCTAATTGGAATACCAATTAAATCAATATCTTTAAATTTAACTCCTGCACTCTCTCTTCTATCATCTAATATAGTATCAATTCCCATATCAATTAATTTATTGTATAACTCTTTTGCATATCTTAGAGCATCTCTATCCAATATGTTTACTACTACTATTGCAACTTTATAAGGAGCAATATCTATAGGCCATATTATTCCATTTTCATCATGATTTTTCTCAACAATTGCAGAAATACATCTATCTAGTCCTATCCCATAACTTCCCATATATACTCTGTTATATTCATTTTGTTCATCACTATATTTTAAACTAAAAGCATCACTATAAATTGTTCCTAACTTGAATATATTTGCTATTTCCATGGTTTTATATATATTTACATTGCTTTTACATATAGGACATTTATCAGTTAAACTAAATATTTTTATATCTGCATATTTATCCACTTTAAAATCTTTACTCGGTGTAACATTAATATAATGATAGTTTTGAATATTGCTTCCACAAACTCCATTAATAAGGAACTTTATATTAAAATCAGCTACAACTTTCATTGTTGTTTTAATGGGTCCAACATATCCAATACATCCACCTATACTTTCAATTTCTTCTTGGCTAGCTAAACATATATTATCAGTTTTTAGTATTTGAGATAATTTTAACTCATTTACTTCATCATTTCCCCTCATAAGTACCATAACATATTTCGAATCAACTTTATATATTAAAGATTTTATAATATTATCAATGTTTATATGCAAATAGTTACTTACTTCATCAATTGTTTTAACATTAGGAGTATAAACTTTAGTATTCTTCTTATCTACTAAATTATTATGAGGCTTTGTAGATAAAACTTCCGCATTTAATCTATTCGCAGTATATGTACAATTAGTACATTTTACTATTTCATCTTCTCCACTATCACATATAGCATGAAATTCTTCACTATATTTTCCTTGCATAAATCCAGGGTTAGATTCAGCAACTAAATAATCTATGCCAAGTCTTTTAAAGATATTACTATAAGTGTGATACATAGTGTCATAGCTTATAGAAAGCCCAGAGTCATTTGAATCAAAACTATATGCATCACACATAATAAATTCTTTTTTTCTTATTAAAGAATTTTTAGATTTAATTTCATCTCTATACTTATTACCAATTTGATATAAAGTAAAATGTAAATCCTTATAACTCTTAATTTTAATACTTGCAATCACTGCGAATAACTCTTCACTTGTCGGACATAAACATATATGATTAGATTCTCTATCTATTATTCTAAATAATTCTTTATCAAAGAGTTCTATTCTATTTGTTCTTTCAAATATATTTTCTTCTACAAGAGTTGGCATTAACAATTCATTGCAATTATTTTTATTATGCTCTTCAATTATAACTTTTTTAACATTCTCAAGTACCTTAAAACCAAGTGGAAGATAGCTATATACACCATTTGAAATCTTATATATCATCCCACTTTTAACAAGAAGTTGACCACAAACAGAAGCTTCGTCATTAGGTACTTCTTTCCTAGTTATAAAAAAACCTTCAGATAATTTCATACTTCACCTTTATTTAATAACTGCTTCCATTATTCTTGTATTCATATCTAAACTTCCATTTATTACTTTATACTTATATCTTACACAAACTACTAATGTATTCATTGGTTCCTTAGTAACTGGATTCTGGAGCACTGTTTTATTTTCCTTATCTCCAACTAAATATCCTTTAGTAATTAAATTATCTACAGTTGTTTGAGAACATCTTCCATATACATACCCATTTGAATCCGGTGTCATACTTTCTACTTCAAGTGAAATAGTATTTAAGTTATCATAAGCCCAATCTTCTGCTGCACTAATTATATTTACATTATTGCTTTCGAGAGATTTTTGAAGAATATCATTTCTAATAGTAGTTATATTAGGAATAACTATTATTGCAAGAATACCCATAATAGCAATAACTATTAATAATTCAACTAATGTAAAACCTTTTTTCATACCTTATCCTCATAAAAAGTATAACAAAAAAATGAAATAATAACAATATTTATTGAATTGGTTTTCATTTTAATGTATAATAATTTTAGAATAGAAAGAGGAAATTCAATATGAAAGAATTTGACTTTGAAAAAAGGCCAATTGTTGAAATAGCAAATGAGATCATAATGGATGCTGTTAAAAAAAATGCTAGTGATATACATTTTGACCCATCAAAAGATAAAATTAAAATCCGTATTCGTATTGACGGAATTCTTTCTGATTATGGTATTATACCTGGAGCTTATAAAAGAAATATGATTTCTCGTATTAAAATGATCGCAGGTATGAATATAATGGAAACAAGACTTCCACAAGATGGTGCTATTAAAAGTAGAATTGGTCAAAGAATGTTAGACCTTCGTGTTTCAAGTTTACCTACTAACAATGGTGAAAAAGTTGTTATTCGTATACTTGATTATAGTAAATCTTTACAAGGATTAGAAACACTTGGTTTTAGTAAAGATAGTTTAGAAAAAATAGATAAAATGACAAAAGTTCCTAACGGAATTATATTAGTAACTGGAGCTACTGGTACTGGTAAATCAACTACTGTTTACTCCATTCTTCAAAAAATGAATACTGAAGATGTTAATATTATAACAGTTGAAGATCCAATAGAAATGGATATCGCAGGAATTAATCAAGTTCAAGTTCAGTCTGAAATTGGACTTACTTTTGCTGGAGTATTAAGAAGTATTTTGCGTCAAGATCCAGACATAATAATGATTGGAGAAATTCGTGATGATGAAACTGCCAAAATAGCTGTTAGAGCATCTATTACTGGTCATATAGTTTTATCAACAATACATACAAATAATTCTTTAAATACAATTGAAAGACTTACTGATATGGAAGTAGAAAGATATTTACTTGGTTCAGCATTAACAGGAATCGTTTCACAAAAACTAGCTAGAAAACTATGCCCACATTGTAAAGAATTAAGAAAAACAACTCCATATGAGAAAGAAGTATTTAAAAAAGCTTTAAATGCAAATGTTAATG
>CAYVZW010000046.1:0-8466 GCA_964456325.1 uncultured Clostridium sp.
ATTTTGTAAGAAATTATAGATATGTATTAGGTGTAGTACTTGCAAGTGACATACATAATAGAATATTAGAAAGTGAAGATAATAAAGATATTTTATTTAATATGAATCATAGACTTCCAGTTAGTAATGCTTTAAAAAGCATCTTAAAAGATGCGGACTTGGATTTTTATAAAAGAAGTAAAAACAAATCATTAGTTTTAAATGATAGAATAGTTAGTAGGTTAATGAGTAGCTTAAATAGTGAATTAAATGGTAAACAAATGAAAAAAAGCCTTTAAGGCTTTTTAATTTACAGCAACTGTTTGAGTAACAGTTTTATTAATTTGAGTTTTCTTATAAGTAAATGATACTGAGTAACTAACTGAATAAATACCTTTAGCATTTGTTATTTCATTAGGTGTTCCAACCCATGAAGTATCATCCTTTTTTGAAACTGTATTTGTAATAACACTTAAGTTAGTGACACTTGATTTTATTTCAGTTCCACTATACTTAATTGAACTTACTGCTGAAGAAGATAATTCTGTATAATTACCACCAACTGAATAATTAGCATTGATTCCATCCATTGTAATTGTTATTTTGCTTTGATCAATTGTTTCTTCTTCTATAGTCTCAAATACTAATTTTATTCCATTAGATGCATTACTTTTAAATATTGAATATATACTTTTAATAATAACACCATCATATACTCCTGAATATTTACTTAAATCAATTGTATATGAAGTGTTTTCTGTCCATCCTACATAAGTACTATTAGATCCTGATGTTAGATATATTGCAAATCCAAATGAACCTATATTACTGTTATTGTATGATATTCTTTTTTGTAAATAATCATCTGCCCAAATACTATATCCATTTTTAAAATATTCTGTCAAATAAGTTGTGTCTATTGCTGAAGGTGTACCAGGAGATGTCCAATTTAATGATAATGTATTTCCACTTATTGAATATGTTCCATTAGATGGGTCTGATAACTTACTAAATCTTGAGGAAACTTCACTAGGCTCAGTTCCAGATCTAAATAGGAATGTTCCAGTTAAGCCACTAGGAGTATATTCACTAGGTTTTTGAGCTGGGATTGTTTCAAGCTCAACTGATGAACTTGATATTCCACCAGGAGAAGTAAATTTAGAATTTTTTTCATAGAAATTATTTACTACAGCTGCTTGTATTTTAAATCTTTCTGTACTAGCTTCACCATTTAGTAAGTACCATTTATTACTTACATATTCTTTAGTAAGTCCAGCAACATATCCATACCATATTGCGATTGCATAATCAGTTGTATAACTTGATGTCCATGAATCAGGTATTACACTGCTTCTAAGACCAAATGATTTTAATAATGTATTATCATATGATGTAGTACCAGTTTTAGTTGCAACTTGTGTACCTGATACTTTAATTCTTGAATTAGTTGCACCAACAAGTATATTAGATATTAAATATGCTGTTTGAGCAGACATAACTCTTTCTCTTGATATATCTTGTTCATATTCTTCTTCTGTTTCTCTGTATACTACTTTAGTAAATGAATAAGGTTCTGTATAATATCCACCTGAAGCGAATGCTGCATATGCTCCGGCTAATTGTACTGGAGACACTCCATTAAATGCTCCGATTGAATATGATTGAGGTAATACTTCAACTCCTTCTTCTGGATATATTCCAAGAGAAGTAATGAATTCCATCTTTTGTTCGTTTGTTGTAAGACCAAATGCTTGAAGTGCACATGTATTAATAGAAGAGGCCAAGCATTTCTTAGTAGTCATAAATCCTGAGTAAGAACCACTGAAGTTTCTCATTGAACCTCCACCATAAGGAGTTTTTTCATCTATAAATGGACCATATGTACTTAAGTTTGCATATTCAAATGCAGGACCATAATCCATAATTGGTTTTATTGTTGATCCAGGATGTCTTTTTGTTTGCCCTGAGAATGTAGCAACATTAAGTGTCATTGCTCCGACTTTATTACGTCCAGCTCCTACAGCAACAATAGCACCTGTTTTAACATCTATTGCCCCAATACCAACATCTACTTTTTCATCTTTAAAGCCATAAGTATTATAGAAATTATTTATAATATCCTGTTTACTTCTAACCATCGTTGTATATATATCCATTGGAACATCATATGGATTATTATCAGTTTTATCTATTACTTCTTGAACTACTGTATCAATAAATCCTTGATATTGATTAACTGAAGATTTTCCTTCACCTAACATATTCTTAATTTCAATTGATATTGCTGCTTGATATTCAGTATCAGTAATATATCCATGTCTTTTCATTAAATATAGAACTGTATTTTTTCTTCCATTAGCATCGTTAGGATTTAAATATGGGTTATATCCATTAGGTGATTGAAACATTCCCGCTATCATTGCTGCTTCAACTAAGTTTAAATCTCCAATTTCTTTATCAAAATAATAACTAGCTGCTTGTTTAACTCCATAAATATTTCCACCCATACATGGGGTATTTACATAATATTCTATTATTTGTTCTTTAGTTAAATTTTTTTCAAGTTTGAATACGGCCATATATATATCAGTGAATTTTCTTATAATACCTTTAATTCCTTCAGAGTCTACACTAGTAAATGCTAATTTCGAAAGTTGCATTGTTAGAGTAGAAGCACCTCCTGAATCATGTCCTAACAATTGACCAATGGCTGCTTTAGCAAATCTAGGTAAATCAAATCCTTTATGTTGAAAGAATCTTGAATCCTCTGTAGCAATTATTGCATCAACTAATACTTCTGGTAAATCATCATAAGATACTTTTTGTCTTTGTTCTGCTCCTAGAGTAGCAATCAAATTACCTTCTGAATCAAATACTCTTGATGCTTCTTTTTCAAACATCTTATTTACATCAAATTCTGGAGCACTTTTTACTACATAATATGCAAATCCAACACCAGCGATAAAACACAATATTGCAAAAAACATTATAAGTATAAGTAACCAATACCAAAATCTAAATCTTTTTCTTTTTTTAGTAGCGCCTTCTACAGTATCTTTTTCTTTTTTTCTTTTAATTTTTTTCATCTTTGACTTTTCAACTCTTTCTTCATTCTTTTCTCTAATTTTATCAAAATTAATTTTTTTCATTTTACTCCTTAAAATATACACTATCAACAGCATCTAGATATTTAAGTCTTGGTGTATAACTTTCGCTTATTCTTATACATTTTTCTTTTATATAATTATAATTAATAGACTTAGAATCATAAGAATTAATATATTCTATTAAATCTTCTCCTTTTAATAAATAAAATTCATTATTCATATATATTATTAAAAATACAATTCCCTTTTGAAAAATCACTTTTTCAATATGATTAATTTGATGAGATTTTATATTACTAAGTGGGAACGATGTTTTTGAGTGACATTCTTTAGCATCAAATTCTATATATTTTCCTTTATATATACCATTATAATCAAGTGTTGATATGCTAGAATATACAGCTTTATCTATTACATGTGATCTATTACTTGGATAACTTACGTTAAGTACTTTAATTGGAGTAGGTTTCTTATATATTAAACATTTATCAATACTGTTATAATATGTATTAGATTCATTAATTATATTTTCTAGAAACATTCCTCTATTTTTATATGTACTATTTGCCACTTAAATCACCAAAAATATTATACTATAATTAAGTATATAATTCCATTATACTATATTTTTTTATGTAAAGTACAATTTTTTTATTTTATATTTTTTTATTCTATGATAAAATAAATTTGGTGATAAGATGAAAAAAAATATATTACTTTGTTTATTTATTATTTTTTGCTTTTTAGTATTTGATTTAAAAGTAGGTGCAGTTACATATAAATGCTATAAATGTGGTTATGAGAATAATTATTCTTATAAATGGATTTACACAAGCCCTGGGGCTAAATGTACTTTAGTTAATAGAACTGAAAGTCAATGTAATGGACAATATGTTGATGGTAAAAATACTAATACACGAAGTACGGATGCTATAAAAACTGGTACAGTTGATTTTAATAACACTTTTGATAAATTTGATTCTGGGTTTGGCGATGAGAGTATGTCTTGTTCTGAATTGCTGGGTCCAACATTAGTTAAATTCTTAAAAATAGTTAGATATACAATACAAGGGTTAGGAGCTGCAATATCAATTGTAAGTGGAATGATGTCTTTTATTCCAGCTATTACTAGTAAAGATTCAGATGCATTAAAGAAGGCTTTTGATAAATTTGTTAAAATATTAATTATTCTTGCTTTCTTGCTACTTCTTCCAACGCTTGTGAGATTAATTGGAAGAATAGTTGGATTTGACTTAAGTTGTATATAAAAATAAACAAAAAGTGGTAAAACACTTTTTTTTTCATAGAATTTATGATATGATATGTACGCTTTAAGAAAAAAACATGTTTATTGATTTAATGCTCAAGTGCTTATGATAAGTGAGCTATTAAAGAAGAGATAAACAGAAGGAAAAACAAAGGAGGAAAAGATATGGCAGTAGTTGCTAAAAGTTATTTATTAGAAGCAGGTGTGCATTTTGGACACCAAACAAAGAGATGGAATCCTAAAATGAAGGAATACATCTTTACAGCAAGAGATGACATTCATATTATTGATTTACAAAAAACTGTTGAATTAATCGAAGAAGCTTACGCTGAACTTCTTAAAGCATGTGAAAATGGTGGTAAAGTTTTATTCGTAGGAACAAAGAAACAAGCTAAAGAAGCTTGTCAAGAAGAAGCAGAAAGATGTAAAAGTTACTATGTAACAGAAAGATGGTTAGGAGGACTTTTAACTAATTTCCGTACTATTAAGGAAAGAATTAAAAGAATGACTGAAATCGAAGCTATGAGAGAAAGTGGTAAATTTGATTTATTACCTAAGAAAGAAGTAGCTAAAATTGAAAAAGAATATGCTAAATTAGAAAAACTATTAAGTGGAGTTAGGGAAATGGATAAATTACCTAAAGCTATCATAGTAGTTGATCCAAGAATTGAAATTAATGCAATTCGTGAAGCAAGAAGATTACATATTCCAACATTTGGTATTGTAGATACTAACTGTGATCCAGATGATGTTGACTTTCCAATTCCAGCAAATGATGATGCAGTAAGAAGTGTTAAAGTTGTTTTAGGAGTTCTTGCTAATGCAGTATGTGAAGCTAATGGACTTGAGTTAGTTGATTATGTATCAGAAGAGGAAGTTGCTAGAGTTTCTAAAGAAATCAAAGTTGAAACTAAAGTAGTTAAATTTGATGATGAAGAAGAAGAAACTGAAGAACCTAAAAAAGAGGTTAAGAAAGAATCTAAAAAAGAAGTAAAAGAAGTTAAAGAAGAAGTTAAAGAAAAACCCGCTAAAGAAGTTAAACCAGTTAAGGAAGTTAAAGAAAAAGTTGACTATTCAAAAATGACTGTTGCTGAACTTAAGAAGGTTGCTAAAGAAAAAGGTATTTCTGGCTACTCAACTATGAAAAAAGATGAATTAGTTTCATCATTAAAGTAAGGAGGAAACATGAATATTACAGCTAGTCAAGTTAAAGAATTAAGAGATTCTACTGGAGCAGGAATGATGGATTGTAAAAAAGCTCTTACTGAAAGTAACGGTGATATGGAAGCCGCTATTGATTACTTAAGAGAAAAAGGAATCACTAAAGCAGCTAAAAAACAAGACAGAATCGCAGCAGAAGGATTATCTAATATTTATGTTGATGGTAATAAAGCAGTTATTATAGAAGTAAATTCTGAAACTGATTTTGTTGCTAAAAACTCTGAATTTAAAGAATTAATAGATAAAATAGGTAATGCTATTTTAAAAAGTAATGTTAAAGAGTTAGATGAAGCTTTAAAACTTGAATCTGACGGGACAACAGTTAATGACTTAATAATTAATGCAACAGCTAAAATAGGTGAGAAAATATCTCTAAGAAGATTCAATGTTATTAAAAAAACAGATGATGAAGTATTTGGTTCATATATTCATATGGGTGGTAAAATATCTTCATTAGTTGTAGTAAAAGGAAATAATGCTGAAGTAGCAAAAGATGTATCTATGCAAGCAGCAGCAATGAGACCTTTATATACAAATATTTCTAGTGTTCCAGAAGAAGATGTTGAACATGAAAAATCTGTTATTAAAGAACAAGTTATAAATGAGGGTAAGAAACCTGAATTTGCAGAAAAGATAGTTGAAGGAAGAATTAATAAGTTCTTTGAAGAAACTGTTTTAGAAGAGCAATCATTTATAAAAGATTCTTCACTAAAAGTTAAAGATTATCTTGCATCTAATAATAGTTCACTAATAAGTCTTAATAGATATGAAGTTGGTGAAGGTATGGAAAAAAGAAATGATAACTTTGAAGAAGAGGTAATGAAACAAATTAAGTAAGACAATGTCTTACTTTTTTAATAAAAAAAAGCACTTATTCAGTACAAGATTTAGTGCTTTCATTCCATATAGTTGGTTCATATACTGTCCCAAAGAACCATATATTATCAGTGTTTTTCTCTTTAATAATGTATAGAAATGGCTTGTTGAAATTAACATTTATTGTTTTCTTTGGTTTTTCATAACTAGTATCGTAATCTAATATAAGTGCTGTTACCGCTGCTGCTTTAGTACCATTTTCATTAAATTCTATTTTAGATTTATGTAAGGCATCACTTATATATAGTTGATAATCATTAGATATTTTACTAAAGTCGGCGGTTTTTTTATTAAATGCATCCTTGATTCCTAAGTTTTTAAGTACATCTACAAATTTATCAACATTATATTCATAACTAAATCTTGGAATACTTACTTCAATATCAGTGTTTTCATCACTATCTTTTTTACTATTTAATAATTTACTAAGTTCATTAGAATCAAAATTATTTATATATTCATTTATGTCTCCTTTAGGGAGTATCCCAATAAATTCGAGTTCTAAGTGTTCATTATCACTATTTAATAGATCTTCATTACCATCTTTATCATAAGGAATATAATTTTTTATAATACCAGTAGCATTATCACTTTCAATATAACTAATATCATTTTTACTATTCATCATAGGAACACTTACTACTTTATTATCATACCCAGTAAATTCACTTCTAATTGTCTTATTACATTCGAATTTACTTATCCATTCTACATCTATTGCCATAGCATTAACAATTCCTAGATAAAAGTCTTCATCAATATTATCAGTTATTTTAGTGATTAATCCAAATGTTTTTTCTTTAACCCAATTATTTATTACAGTAGGACTATTAAATGCATCATAAATTACATCTGCATCATAATTATCTTTTACTAAAGAAACATAATCATTATTTATATCACTTTTAAATGTGTCTTTTATAAATAATCCATTTGCAATACTTATTCTATTCTTTGAAATAATATAATTTGGAATAAAATAACCATTTAAAACATTATCAATTTCACTTTTAGTATTATTGTCACTACCAAGTTCTAGAATATTAAGAGCATATCCAATTGATAATGGACTTATCATATAATTATTTTTATTATTAACTGCATGTATTATTTTGTAATCAAATGAACTATTATCACCAATAACTGGATTTAAGTCATTAGGTTCTTTATTAGTATCTTTTCTCAAAAATAAGTAATAAACTATACTTACAACAACAACTATTATTAATGTAATAGCAACGATTTTTAAAATTTTTTTATCTTTCATATATTTCACCATCCTTACTATAACATAAAAATGACATATTTTTTAGAAATTACTTGAAATTTAACACTTTTTGTACTATAATCGTAATTGGTCGTGAAGGGAGGGGAGACAAATGACTCATGTAGATGTTAAAGATGGAAATATTGAAAACGCTTTAAAACGTTTTAAAATGAAAGTACAAAGAAGTGGCATCCCTTCAGAATGTAAGAAAAGAAAAGAATATTCTAAACCAGGCGTAGTAAGAAGAGAAGCTAAAAAAGAAGGCATTAAAAATGCTAGAAAACATAATAAAAGAAGAGCAGAGTAAGGAGAATTAATATGTTATATGAAACTATAGTAACTGATATGAAGAATGCTATGAAGAGTCAAGATAAAGGTACTCTTGGTACTATTCGTATGTTAAAAAGTGCTATTGATTTAGATAGAATTAATAATAAATTAGATTCTATAACTGATGAATTAGTAATTACTGTAGTAAGTAAACAAATTAAGACTTTAAATGAAAGCATTGAAGACTTTAAAAGAGGTAATAGAGAAGACTTAATAAATAATGCAAATAGGGAAATTGAATTACTAAAGAAGTATTTACCTGAACAATTAAGTGATGAAGAACTTAATAAAATAATAGATGAAGTAATAGAAACTGTTAAACCATCTAGTATGAAGGATATGGGACTTGTTATGAAAGAGTTAACACCAAAAATAAAAGGTAAAGCAGATATGGGTAAAGTAAGTGCCTTAATTAAAGA
>CAYVZW010000047.1:0-4218 GCA_964456325.1 uncultured Clostridium sp.
GGTGGAGGTACTGGTGGTAAAACAACAGGGTATGCAGCAACACCTAACACTGGCGGTGGTGGAGGCGGAGGCGGAGCCTTAAATAATCAAGCTGGTGGTTCTGGAGGTAGTGGAATTGTTATAATAAGATCATTAGATTAAGCATATTTTTGAAGGTTATGCAAAAATCTAATGATTTTTATTTTTTCATATGTTATAATTAATAAGTAGAAAAATGATAGGTGGTATTATGTACATAAAAGAAATAAAACTGAATGGATTTAAAAGCTTCGCTGACAAAACTATTATTACATTAGATAAATCATTTACTGGAATAGTTGGACCTAATGGAAGTGGTAAAAGTAATATAGTAGATGCAATTAAATGGGTACTTGGAGAACAAAGTATTAAATCTTTGCGTGGTGAATCTAATATGGTTGATGTTATTTTTAGTGGTTCTGCATCACGTAATGCATCTAATAATGCCTCAGTATCAATAGTATTTGATAATACTGATAAAGTATTAAATTTAGACTATAATGAAGTTGAAATTAAAAGAGTAGTTTATCGTACAGGAGAAAATGAATATTATATTAATAATGATAAATGTAGACTTAAAGATATAAATACATTACTTGTAGACTCAATGAGTTCAAAAGAATCATTTAATATTGTTCCGCAGAAAAAGGTAGATGAAATATTAAGTGAGAAACCTGAAGACAGGAGAGTAATATTTGAAGATGCTGCGGGTGTTTTAAAATATAAAAATAGAAAAACTGAGTGTCTAAGAAAACTAGATAAAACCCATGATAATATGAGTAGAGTAGATATGATAATAAGCGAAATATCTGAAAACTTATTACCACTTGAAAAATCATCTATAAAAGCAAGAGAATATAAGGAATCACTAAGTGAATTAGAAACTGTTGAAGTAGCACTTATTGTTAAAGATGTAACAACTTATAGTACAATGGTAACAGATAAAACAACTAAGAAAGATACTTTAGAACAAGAGTTATCAAAATTAAATACAGATTCATGTAGTGATAACATTGAAGTAGAAAAGATAAAGACAAAGATCATAAAAGTTGATGATGAAATTAAAGATATTAATAGTAAACTATTTGCATTAAGTGAAGAATTAGTTGAACTATCTAATAAAAAAACATTAATGAGTGAAAGAAATAAATATGATAAAGAGTCAAATGAAATAAAGAATAATGTTATTAATCTTAAAGATTCTCAAGGTACGATTAGTAATAAGATTAAATCAATTGAATTAGAAATTAATAATTTAGATACAATTAAAAACAATTTAAATGAAAAGCTATCTAATTTATCAAATGATTTAAATAAACTTGAATTAAGTAGAAATTCTCTTAATGATAAATACAATAGTAAGAATAGAATTAAACTTGAAACTAATAATAGAATTGATATATTAGAAAGTAGTATCAATAATATGGAAAAGATTCCATATAGTGTAAGAAATATAATAGATAATCCTACTCTTAGAGGTATACATAATATAATAGGTAATGTTATTGAAACTAAAAGTGAATATGCTACAATGCTTGAAATAGCATTAGGTGCTTCAATTAGTAATATAATAGTTGGTGATGAAGAATGTGCTAAAGAAGCAATTGAATACCTTAAAAGTCATTGTAAAGGAAGAGCAACATTCTTTCCTCTTAATGTTATTAAGCCAAGAAGTATAGACCCAAATACGTTAAGGAATATTAAAGATATAGTTGGCTTTGTAGGCGTTGCGAGTGATTTAGTTACATATGACTCACTATATTATAATATTGTAATGAACCAACTTGGCAATATAATAGTGGCAAATGATATTAAAACAGCTATAGCAATAAGTAAAAAGATTAATCATCAATATAGAGTTGTATCATTAGATGGAGAACTTTTACATATTGGAGGTTCTTTAACTGGAGGCTCACTAAATAAAAATAGTTCCTATATAAGTGATAAATATGAACTTGATAAATTAAAATTAAATATAGTTGCATTGAATGAAGATGTTAACTATTTAGAAAAAGAACTTAAAGGAATTGATTCAGAAATTGCAATAGTTAAAGATAAAATATATGATATAAATGTTGAATCTATTAAGTTAAATGAAACAATTAATGCAAAAAATGAATCACTTGAAACAAGTAATAAAGAACTTGAATTAGTTAATGATGAAATAAATAATTTGACAAGTAATTCTGAAAGTAAACTTGATAAAGAACTAAATAAAGTAATAGATGACTATTATAAGAAACAAGAAGAAAAAACATCTCTTGAAAAGCAAATGGAAATAGCTAATAAAACGAAACTTGATCTTAATAAAGATTTAATTATATTAGAAACATCTATTAAGAAAATGAATACAGATAATAATAAATTATTAAATGAAATCAATAGTTTAGAAGTGGATATTACAAGATTAAATGCACTCCTTGATACATTATTAAATAGACTTACTGAAGACTATAGTATGACATATGAAAGAGCTAAGAGTACTTATGTTCTTGAAATAGATGAAGAGTTAGCTCGTGAAAAAGTAACTACTTTAAGAAGAAAGATTAAATCTCTTGGAGATGTTAACCTAGGAAGTATTGAAGAATATGAAAGGTTATCTACAAGAGTAAACTTCTTAAATAAACAAAAAGAAGATTTAAAAAGAAGTGAAGATGATTTACTATCTATTATTAATGATATGGATAATATAATGAAAGAAAAGTTTGAAACTTCATTTAATGAAATTAATATTGAATTTAATAAAGTATTTAAAAACTTATTTCATGGAGGGGAAGCTCATCTTAAATTAACAGACCCTAATAATATACTTGAAACAGGTATTGATATTATTGCAGTTCCTTCTGGAAAGAGTTTAAAGCCAATTTCACTACTTTCAGGAGGAGAGAGAACTCTTACTGCAATAAGCTTATTATTTGCAATTATGAACCTTAAAAGTGTCCCATTTGTTATACTTGATGAAGTTGAATCTGATTTAGATGATAATAATGTATCAATTTTCTGTGATTACTTAAATAATTATAGAAATAAGACTCAATTATTAGTAATTACCCATAAAAAGAAAACAATGGAATACTTGGATGTATTATATGGAATAACAATGCAAGAGAGTGGAGTAAGTAAACTAGTAAGTGTTAAGTTAGAAGACTAATCTTATGATTAGTTTTTAATTATAATAAAAAAGTCAATTGTTTATTGACTTGATATTTCTGTATTATTTGTTTTAGTTATTTCATGTTCTACATCAATCTGTAATACTTTATTTGAATCAGGAAATTCAGTGTAAGCACTTGCTCCAACAGAATCATACATTATCATTATTTTTGATTCATCATTATCGTAATTTATATTATTAAACTCAGGACATATAGTAGTGAATTCACTTACCATATCCGCTCCAGAAAGTGCTTCAATAAATGATTTAACTGTTTCATACATGCTTTTAGAATATATTTCTTTATTATCTCTTATATATATAGAATAGTATGTTTGATACATATTTATATGAATAGTTAATTCATCTGATTTATTAGCTACTGAGCTATTAGCGGTTAATCCTTCAACAATTTTCTTTGCTTGTTCTAAAGTAATATATTTAATTTCTTCTGTACTTGTATCTATATTTGAATCTAATATAGAAGTATCCATATTCAAAATTACTGTTGTTACATTATCTACAGTTCTAATGCTTACTCCATCAATTGGTAATGTTGTTTCAAAGTCCGATAATATAAATTTTTCAAATACTTTTCCCTCAGGATAGCCCTTTGAGACAGCTATTGCTTCAATCATATATTTAGTTATTATACTAGCAATTGTATCATCTACTGTATTATATTTCATTACTAGTAGTCTTACACCAGTATCATCTTGATAAGTATATGTGAATGAAGCTGTTGATACTTCTGTATTATATGAAACTACTACTTTATCGCCTTTAGCTTTAGCACTTATTTTTATTCCTGAACTTTGAAATTGTTTTACTCCATCTAAACTATTAAATGTATTTACAAGTGGTTCAGTTTGTTTAATAACAGCGCCTATTTTACCATGTCCACTTTGAAATAAGAATAGACCTGTTATAGAAAGTACAAGTAGTATAAAAGCAATTATTCCCCAAACTATGATTCTTAATAAGTTATCCTTACTCATATCTTTTCTCCTATTGTAATTATACTATTTTATAATTAGACAAGTCAA
>CAYVZW010000047.1:4318-8390 GCA_964456325.1 uncultured Clostridium sp.
TACTCATATCTTTTCTCCTATTGTAATTATACTATTTTATAATTAGACAAGTCAATAATTTTAGAACAAAAGTAAATTTATTTGTTAATTTATATCATTATATTTATCTCTAGTGATTTCATTTTTAATGATTTTTTCATAGATATCTATAATTCTTAATTTTAATGGTGCTAAATATTTTAATAAACTTTTAATAAAACAAAAAGCTATTTTCTAAATAGCTCTCATATTGTCTTTATCTTTAAAAGGATTATTTCTATCAATTTTATCTATATATATTATTCCATTTAAATGATCTATTTCATGTTGAAATGCCACTGATATTTCTTCACGAACCCTTTCTGTATGAATATTTCCTTTTTCATCATAGAATTCTATAGTTGATCGAGCATATCTTGGAACAATCCCTTCAATATCATGCGTAACACTTAAACAGCCTTCTCCTTCTTCTACATATATGCGTTCTTCAGAATGAGATATTATTCTTGGGTTAACGACTTTATATTCAATAAATGACCCATCTTCCATTTTATAACATATAACAAAGAATCTTTTTTTAATACCTAATTGTACTCCAGCTAAACCCATTCCAGCTCTTATATGGTTTTCTTTAGCATACTCTTCATCTTGACTTAATCTTAAATATTCTACCATATTTCCCATTAAATCTTTTTCCTTTTCATTCATTGGAAAAATAACCTCTTTACTAGGTTCCCTTAATATTTTAGCTGTTCTTTCATTCAATATATCACATTCTTTAAACATAATCTTTTCCTCATCCATTGCATATTATATCAAAAATAATAAAATAATTCAATTTTTATTGAAAAATAAGCATAATAATTATATAATACATATAGAGTAGGTTGAGGTAGAAATGAAAAATAACAAATCTATATACATAATTGCTTTTGTTGGAATAATATTAATTGTTTTTATTATGATTGCTTCTACATATGCATATTTTACTATTGATATTAGGGGAAGTGGTAAAAATTTAAGTGCCTCTTCATTTAATGAGAATATGGAAATTACTTTTAATGATACTAGTAATTTAACTTTAGTTAATGCATATACCGGGGATACTGTGAGCAAAACATTTAATATAGTTAACACTGGAAATACTGTGGTATATTATAATATTGTTTTTACTGAACTTGTAAATAATTTTGTAAATACAAGTGATTTAGTATATACTCTTACAAGTAGTAATGGAGGTGCTAATAAGAACGAAACAATTGTTCCAAATGTGGATAATTCAGCTATTGCTTCTCATATTAAAATTGGAACTGGAGAAACACATAATTATACTTTAACCATTACTTTTTTAAGAACTGAAGATGATCAAACATCAAATATGAATAAAACTTTTTCTTCTAAAATAGATGTTGTTGGTTCAACTGAGATTAATAGCAATTTAAACATTTATGCTGATAATAGTTTAGGTTATACAATGATAAATGGTAATACACCAACTAGTGCTGATAGTATTGATTTTACTGCCTCACCAACTAACGGACTTTATTATACTAATAATTCAATTAATGGGTCAACTGTTTACTTTTTTAGAGGAGATACTTCTTTAAATAATAATGTTTTATTTGCTGGTATTTGTTGGAAAATAATAAGAACTACTGAAGACTTAGGTGTTAGACTTATTTATAATGGTGCACCTAGTAATGGACAGTGTGCTAATACTACTGGAAGTTCTACATATACAAGTGCTTCAAGTTATAATTCAAATTCTTCATATAATGCTTATGTTGGTTTTAAATATGGATCTCCTAATAGTTCTTCTTATGTATCTGAACATGCTAATACAAATAAAAGTACAATTAAAACAACTTTAGATACTTGGTTTTTAAATAATCTAAATAGTTATGAATCATATATTGAAGATTCATATTATTGCAATAATAGATATACTACTAAATTTAATATTTCAAGTGTTTCTTATTCTACAAAGGGTTTTTCAAATAATAATACAGGATATGATTCATATTACAGATTAAATATAGATACAAGTTCTACTCCGAGTTATGATTGTAAAAATATAAATGATATATTCACAGTAACAAATGAAAATGGTAATGCTTCTAATAATACATATCCAATTGGACTTATTACTGCTGATGAAGCTGTTTATGCTGGTTACAAAGTTGGTACAGCAAATACAACAAGTTATTTATACAATGCGGCAGACTATTGGACTATGACTCCTGCATATTTCTCAACTAATGCATATAATTATTATATAAACAGTGGTAATATTGCAGTACAAACCGTAAATACATCTAGCATTGGGATTAGACCAGTAATTACATTAAAAAATAGTACTATATTATTAAGTGGTAATGGTAGTACAACTACACCATATAAAATAACAAATTAAGGAGGAAATTATGAATATTTTAGATGCTGTTATTATTGTATTTTTTATAATAGGTATTATAGGAGGTATTAAAAGAGGACTTATTAAATCAGTAGTTCTTCTAGTAGGTGTAATTGCTATATTAATAGTTTCATATTGTTTAAAGAATCCTGTTTCTGCATTTTTCTATAAAACACTCCCATTCTTTTCATTAAAAGGAACTGCTCCTATATTTAATATAATACTATATGAATTTATTGCGTTTATTATTATATTTTCAATATTGTATTTAGTACTTAGAATAATACTTAAATTAACTGGATTACTAGAAACAATATTAAAAGCAACAATAGTACTTGGTTTCTTTTCATCAATAGGTGGAGCTATAGTTGGATTTATTGAAAGCTATATTATAGTATTTATATTCTTATTCTTATTTAGTCAACCATTTATAAGTATTACAGGTATAGAAGATTCAAAACTAGCAAATACTATTCTTGATAAGACGCCAGTTTTAAGTTCTTCAATAGAGGATACTAGGAGTATAATTACAGAACTTGATGAACTAAGAGTTGAATATGCAGGGAATACTGTTGCATATAATAAAAAAGCAGTTGATTTATTCCTAAAATATCAAATAATAAGTGAAGAAAATTTAGATATATTAATTGAGAAAGGTAAAATTGAATACTAATGACATATTTAGAAAAAGATAATTTAAATGATTTAATAAAAGAAGGAACACATCTAGTTGACTTCTATGCAGAGTGGTGTGGTCCTT
This sequence comes from uncultured Clostridium sp., assembly GCA_964456325.1. Taxonomy (GTDB): domain Bacteria; phylum Bacillota_I; class Bacilli_A; order RF39; family UBA660; genus CAG-1000. The sequence continues at coordinate 7,471 of CAYVZW010000047.1, forward strand.
GTAAAATGTTACATCCAATACTTGAAAGCATTGAAAAAAAGATTGATATTATTAAAGTAGATATTGATAAGTTTGAAAAGTTATCTATTGAATACAGAATAATGAGTGTACCCACTATGATATTCTTTAAAGATGGTAAAAAAGAAGAAGAAGTAATTGGATTTCATACAGAAGAAGAATTACTTGAAATAATAAATAATTTATAAGTTAGAGTTTAAAAAACTCTTTTTATATGCTATAATCTATATGCAAAAGAGGTAACTATGGACTATAAAGATATTAATACATATGATTATGACTTAGACGAATCATTAATCGCACAAACTCCAATTAAAGAGCGTGATCATTCTAAATTATTGATAGTTGATAAAAATAACGGGGAAACTATTGATGAAGAATTTTATAATATAATAAATTATTTAAATGAAGGAGATACACTTGTACTTAATAATACTAAAGTACTTCCATCTAGAATATATGGATATAAAAGTGATACAAATGCTAAAATTGAAATACTTTTATTATGTGAACTTGAAGCAAATGTATGGGAATGTTTAGTAAGACCACAAAAGAGGATACATATAGGCAATACAATAAATTTTGATGATGACTTTAATTGTGAAGTAGTTGATGTTTTAAGTGATGGAATAACACATATTAAGTTTCATTATGAAGGAATTTTTATTGAACATTTAGAAAAGGTAGGAACTATGCCGTTACCTCCATACATTCATGAAAAACTTAAAGATCAAAGTAGATATCAAACAGTTTATGCTAAAAACTTAGGGAGTGCTGCAGCACCTACTGCTGGATTACATTTCACAAATCTGTTACTTGATAAAATTAAAGAAAAAGGTATTAAAGTATTATATGTAACACTTAATGTAGGACTTGGAACATTTAGACCAGTAACTGAAGGT
>CAYVZW010000048.1:0-1681 GCA_964456325.1 uncultured Clostridium sp.
TAATAATAACTTATCAAGAGATAGGGGGTAACAACTTCTATCTAACTGGTACCAAAAGCGTATTAACTCTATTTATAGAGTTTTTAATTTAAACAAAAAGGACTTTCGTCCTTTAGGTATTTCGAAGAAATACTATTTATTTTTTTGTATTTTCTTTTTTAACTAACTTTTTTGATTTTTTTATATTTTCTATTCCAAACTTAGCACATCCAGTTGCGACTATTGCGCTTACAGCAGCAACAGGCACAAATGTTACAGAAGCTAATATCACACTTAGAACACCAGAATAATCACTTAGACATCTAATGCTATCAAGAGTAAGATATGAAAATAGTACTGAAGTAGCTATTTCAACTACAGCTTTAATTCCAGGTGAAACACTTTTGATTATGTTTTTGACTCTATGCTTTTCACCTTTTTTAAGTGAAGAACTATTATTATCTTTAGCTTCTTCAATGCTATTCTCTTTAGAAGAAGATAATTCTTTCTTTTCTTTATCTATTCCATAATAATCTGTTATTTCTTTTTCTAAAGCATTAATATCAAAAGTTATTTTAGATTGTAGAGTTGAATCACAAGTACTTAAACTACTAAATAAACTATAGTACTTCTTTAAATAAGCATTAGCTTTATTATACTCTTTAACAATTTCTATGATTTTCTCTTTTAGTTCATTTTTCTTTTCTATATCTTTTTCATTTTCATATTTAGTTTTATATTCATCATAAAGGAGCTTTAATTTTGATTTGATTTCTTTTAATCCATTATAAATATTAACATTTGGAAATTTATTCATAACCATATCCCCCTCTTAAAAAACTGGTATAATTATACTACAAAATTGGTAAAATGTCAATCTTTACATGCGTATCTCGTGTATTTATCTTAAAAAAAGTAAAAACTACTATAAAATATATTTTAAATATGATAAAATGTATAAGGAGGATATCATGAATAAAGTAACAATAATTATTTTATGTTCTTTTGTTTTTTTGCTTATTCTTTTATTTGTTATTTTATTAATACTTAAATATAAAAAGAAGAAAAGTGTATTTAATTCAATAGATAGACTTACTACTGAAAAGAATATGATAATATCTCCTACATTAATATCTGAGTTAAACAAAGCAGGGAAACTTGCTAATAATAAGAAAATTGAAAAAGAAATAGAAGATTGGAATAAAGAATTTAATGATATTAGCGCCAAAGATATGGATGATATTACTAATGATATACTTGAAATAGAAAATGCATATTGTGAAAAAGAGTACAATAAAGCTAAAAGTAAAATTATTGAAACTGAAAAAGAAATATTTCATAGTAAAGCTAAAGCAAATAAACTGCTTAATACTGTAAGAGAATTAACTGAAAGTGAAGATAGAAATAGAGAAGCAATAACTAAATTAAAGAGTTTGTACAGGGAAATAGTATTTAAATATAACAAAAATAAAAGTGATTATAAAGAAGTGTCTAATTCTATAGATCTTCAATTTGAAAACATTGATAAATTATTTAGTGGATTTGAAGTTTCAATATCAAAAAATGAATATGAGGAATTGGGTAAGATAGTTAAAGTATTAGATGATATGATTCATAATATTGGAGTTGTTATAGATGAAGCTCCAACTATTGTTTTGATGTGTACTGTAATGCTTCCTAAAAAGATGAATGATATTAAAAA
>CAYVZW010000048.1:1781-8388 GCA_964456325.1 uncultured Clostridium sp.
AACTTATATTCTGAAATAGAAGAATTAAAAGATACTTATGATCTTACAGAAGAAGAAGTAAGGACGATTGATGAAATAAATAAAGATTTAATTAGTGTCAAAGATAGTTTTAAGTTAGTAAATGATAGAACACTCACTAAAATGTTTCCATATTCAAAACTAGATAATGAATGTGAACTAGTTGCGGTTAACTTATCTAAAGTTGAGGATAAACTTGAAATAATGCTTAAAAATTTAGGCAGTTTAAAAGAAGATGAAGCTAGAGCAAGAGATCAATTATTAGAAATTAAAACAATAATTAATGATTCAAAGTATAAAATTAAAGATTATGATTTACCTGTTATTCCAAAGCTATTCTATGTTCAATTAAAAGAAGCTGGAGACTCTGTTAAGGAAATAGTTAAAGAGTTAGAAAAAAAGCCAATATCAATTAAAATATTAAATTTAAGAGTTGATACTGCTCGTGATTTAGCACTTAAGTTATATCAAACAACTGTGTCAACATCTAAAACAGCGGCTATGGCAGAAATGGCTATAATGTATGGAAATAGATATAGATCAAGTAATAAAGAAGTGGAAAATGGACTTATATCTTCTACTAAAGCATTTTATAAAGGAGAATATAAAAGTTCTTTAGAAATAGTGCTTAATGTATTAAATATAGTTGAACCAGGTATACACAAAAGATTACTTAAAGATAGTGAGGGTTAGGTAAAGTATGGCAAAGAAAAAAACACAAAAAACTGAGAAAAGTAAATTTCAATATTCAAAAGAATTAGAAGGAGTTTTATTAATAATATTATCATTAATAGGACTAGGTTCTTATGGAGTAATTGGTTCCCTTGTAAAAAAATTTGCAATATTCTTGTTTGGAAGTTGGAGTTTTCTATTATTAATAGGCGGTCTTATAATAGGATTGTATTTAATAATAAACAGAAAGAAGACAAATTTACTAAATGCTAGATTAATAGGAGTATATACTATTATACTTGCTATTCTTTTGTTTTCACATTTATCTTATATTGAAGATAATTCACTTACGGGAAAGGAAATCATTTCAACAACATACAGCAATATAGCAAGTGCTTATGATAATGAAAGCGAAGTCATTAACACAGGTGGTGGGATGATTGGAGCAATATTTACTGCTGGTTCTGTTAAATTATTCGATATAGAAGGAACTCAAATTGTAATAATAATTATTGCTGTATTTGGAGTTATTATGTTATTTGATTTAACGCTTGCGGATTTATTCAGGGCTATAGGTGGTGCATTTAAGAAAATATTTGGAAAAGAACACACACCAAAACAACTTACTTTAGAAGAAATGGCTCAAGAAGATGAAAAGAAACCAGATAATAGAGTTGTAATAACTAGCGTTGAAGATTTGAAACCACATACTGTTGAAACAAATGATGAAGTAATTGTAAATATTCCTTCAAATAATGTAGAAGTTGATAGTAATTATGTTGATACATATGTTAAACCACCAGTTACATTGTTAGAACAGGTTAAAAGTAAAGGAAAAGTTAATTCAAATGAATATGTTAGTGCTAATACTAAAGTGCTTGAGAGAGTATTTAATGATTTTGGAATTAGAGCTAATGTAGTTGAAGTACATGTTGGACCTGCTGTTACTCAATATGAACTTGATGTTCAAAGAGGTACAAGAGTTAGTAAAATAACAAGTATGTCTAGAGAAATAGGCCTTGCACTTGCTGCTAAAGAAGTAAGAATTGAAGCACCTATTCCAGGAAAAACTACAGTAGGAATAGAAATACCTAATCAAGAAATTGTTCCAGTATCAATGAGAGAAATAATGGAAGCAATTCCTAGAAAATATGATGATTCAAAATTACTTGCTCCTTTAGGAAGAGATATAATGGGTAATGTTAAATTTATGGAAGTTAATAAAACACCACATTTACTAGTTGCTGGAGCTACTGGTAGTGGTAAAAGTGTTTGTATTAACAATATAATAATATCTGTTCTTATGAGAAGCACACCAGAAGAAGTTAGAATGGTACTTGTAGACCCTAAAAAAGTTGAGTTTAATGTTTATGATGGTATTCCACATTTACTTACACCAGTTGTTACAGACCCTAAGAAAGCAAGTGCAGCTCTTCAAAAAATAGTAGTTGAGATGGATGAGAGATATGAAATATTTAAAGATAGTCAAACAAAGAATATAACTACATATAATGAGTATGTAGATAAGAAATTAAAAAAGGATCCTAATTGTGGACTTAAGAAATTACCTTATATATTAGTAATTATTGATGAACTTGCTGATTTAATGCTTGTAGCTGCAAAAGAAGTAGAAGAATCAATTATGAGAATTACTCAGCTTGCAAGAGCGGCTGGAATACATTTAATAGTCGCAACACAAAGACCATCGGCAGATATAATAACAGGTATTATTAAAGCAAATATACCAGCTAGAATATCTTTTGCAGTTTCTTCTTCAATAGATAGTAGAACAATCTTGGATATGACAGGTGCAGAAAAGCTTTTAGGCAAAGGAGATATGTTATATAAACCAATGGATGATAATGTACCAACAAGAATACAAGGAAGTTATGTGTCTGATGCTGAAATAGAGCGAGTTGTTGATTTTATAAAGAAAAGAAGCAATAACCCTAGATATGATGAAAGGTATAGTAACTTAGATAAAGCAAATGAAGAATCTAATTCTACAAGTGCGTCAAATGAACCAAAAGAAAAAGATGTATTATATAATGAAATACTTGAATATGCAGTTACAAAAGGTGTAATAAGTGCATCATTAATACAGAGAAGATTTAGTATTGGATATAATAGAGCGGCTCGTATTATCGATTTATTTGAAGAACAAGGAATTGTAGGTCCTGCTAAGGGAAGTAAACCTAGAGATGTTCTTGTAAAACTTGAAAATAAAAATGGAGAATAATATGGAAGAAGAAAATAATGAAAATAATATAAAGAATGATAATGAAAATAATTATGAAATGGATAATTTAGATTATAGTGATAATAATAAAGATAATATATCGTTTGTTACTGATGAAGAAATGAAAAAAGATAATCCTAATTCTTATTCAACTTATAATAAGAAAACACTTATTATTATATTTGCAGTGATTATACTACTATATGTTCTTTATTTATATTTCACATATTTTCAATAAAAGTAAATTAAAGTATTAAAAAATTAAGGAGGATAAATGTCAACAACACATATAGAAGCAAACGTGGAAGATATTGCTTCAAGAGTATTAATGCCGGGGGATCCAAATAGAGTTAAATATATAGCTGAAAATTTTTTAACTGATTATAGACTCGTTAATCAAATAAGAGGTGAACTTGCTTATACTGGAAAATATAAAGATAAGGAAGTTACTATTTTTTCAAGCGGAATGGGAATTGCTAGTATGGGAATATATAGTCATGAACTATTTAACGATTATAATGTGAATAATATTATAAGGATTGGAACTGCAGGAAGTTATACTGAAGAATTAAAACCATATGATTTAGTTTTAGCGACGTCTTCATATAGTACTACTAATTTTGATGAAGAAGCAGGTATTGAAAATATTGAAATAATTAATTCGTCATTTGAACTTAATAGTATAATAGAAACGACAGCTAATATAAGAAGAATACTTATTAAAGAAATTAGAGTTCATACTACAGAAGCATTTTATAATGAATATAAATCATTTAAACCATTTATTGATTTAGGATGTTTAGCTGTTGAAATGGAAACTTATGCATTATTGTTTAATGCTAAAAAGTTTCATAAACAAGCTACATCTTTACTCACAATAAGCGATAATTTAGTTACTGGAGAAAAGATGACTCCCGAAGAAAGAGAAAAAAGTCTTAATGAAATGATTACACTTGCTCTTGAATCTATAATAAAAATGTAAAAGTTGTAAATAATATAAAAGAAGAATATATCTTCTTTTTATCTTGTGATATAATAATGAGCATATGGAGGGAATAATGAATTATAAGAAAATAATAAGAGATAATTATACAATGCATTTAGTAAATACAGATAGGTTTAAATCTATTGGTTTTGTAATATATTTTACAAAGAAGTTTGAAAAAAAGAATATACCATTTTATTCAGCACTAACACATAATTTAGTATATACTTGTAAAAAGTATGATACAAAAAACAAAATAGCAATTAAAGGGGAAGAATTGTATGGAGCTTCTCTTGGTGACTCATATTCTACTCTTGGGTCTTTAGAACAATTTGTGATGTACACAAATTTCCTTAATCCTAAATATACTGAAGATAAATATTATTATGAATCTATTGATTTCTTATTTGAAATATTATTAAATCCAAATGTTAAAAATAATAAATTTAATAGTAAGTATTTTAATATTGTTAAAGAAGATATTATAACAAGTATTAAAGCCATTAAAGATAATCCTAATGCTTATGCAAGTATTGAATTTAATAAGATAATGTTTAAAGGGACTCCTGCTTCATATAGTAAGAAACCAACTATAGAAGAACTTAATAAAGTTAATGAATCAAATTTATATGAATTTTATAAGAATTTATTTAATGGAGAATATAAAATAGATATATTAATGCTAGGTGAATTAGACGAATCTAAAATAGGTTATATTGAAGATAAGTTATCTGTTTTTAAAGGTAATAATAAAAAACTTAATATTTTTTGTAAAATAGATAATGAATCAAAAGTAATTGAAAAAATAGATAGTCTACATTTTAATCAATCTAAACTTTATATGGGATATAAATTAGATAAATTAACTGATAGAGAACTTAAATATGTACTAAGAGTATATAATACTATTTTAGGAACAATGAATAATTCAATATTATTTAAAGTAGTAAGAGAAGATAATTCATTATGTTATAGTATTGGTTCTTATTATTCTAGATATTCCGAATCATTAATTATTTATTCAGGTATTAATAAAGATAATTATGAAAAAACAGTTGATTTAATTAAAAAATGTGTTGAATCTATGGCAGATATAAATAATGTTTCTAATTTAATTAAACCAGCCAAAAAGACTATAAATACTTATTTAAATAGTTATTATGATGATGCGTATTCACAAGGTAATGATAGATATTTAGATGAATTTGATAAAACAGAGGATGTTGAAACAATAAGAGATATTATGAATAATGTTAATGCAGAAGAAATAGTTGAACTTAGTAATAAAATCAAATTATCCGTTGTTTACTTATTAAAGGGGGATAACTAATGAAAGAATTTACATTTAATAAAGTAGATGAAACTATATATAAAGAAGTACTTGATAATGGAATTAGTGTATACTTGTATCCATTTCAAAAAACAAAGAATTTTTATTGTACTATTAGTGTTAATTATGGATCTAAATATACAAGTTATAAAAAAGGTAATAAAACTTATGATATTATTCCAGGTTCAGCACATTTCTTAGAGCATAGAATTATGGTTGTTGGAGAAGACCCAGTTATATCAAAAAGAATTAATGATTTAGGAAGTTTAGCTAATGCATGGACTGGATATCATGCCACTAATTACAACATATTTGGTAGTGAGAATATAAATGAAAATATAAGAATATTACTAGATTTATTTTATAAAGCTAAATTTAAAGAAAAAGATATTGAAGAAGAAAAAGGAATTATAGCTGAAGAAATAGATATGGGTAAAGATAATATTGAAAGATACTTATATGAAAAGATATTTAAAAATACTTTTAGTAAATCTCATTGTGTAAATACAGTTACTGGTGAAAGAGAAGACATTATGAAAATATCCTGTGCTTCACTTAAAAAGATATATGATGACTTTTATACTCCAAATAACACATTTATTGTAGTGTGTGGTAACTTTGACAAGGATGAAGTTATTAATGAAATAAAAGATTATTATAAATGCTTAAAATTAAAGTCATCAGTTATACCAAAAAGAATTGTTCCTAAAGAACCAAATGAAGTAAATGTTTCATATGAAGAAATTAAAAAAGATATGGAAGATGTTAGAATTAAATATGTTGCTAAAATGAAAAAGAAAGTATTTGGTATTAAAGATGATTCTATATTACAAACATATATTAGTTGTATATTAAAGCATAATTTTTCACCAACATCTAGTTTATTTGAAGAGTATAAAAATAAAGGAATAATTACTACTATGAGTTCATTTTGTTCAATAGTTGATGACTTTGTGGTAATAGCGGTACAAGCTGTAACAAATAATCCTAATGAATGTATTAATAGAATAAAGGAAGACGTTAACAAACTAAGTCTAAAGAAAGATGATTTTGAAAGAAGTAAAAAAAGATATATAAAGAATTTCATAATGAATTTTGAAAATATTAAAGATGTTGAATATATAATAACTGACAGTTTAACTAGAGATGGAAAGATTGATTATGATGAGTATGACTTCTTAAATGAAATGTCATATGAAACTGCTATAACTATCATGAAAAAGATAGATACATCTAATAATGCTGTTATAAGAACTATTAAGTAATAACTTTTAGTTCTTTTTATTTGACATATAGTGAATAACATTATAAAATTAATATGTAAGATAGAGGTAGTTATGAAAAACAAAAAAATGTTATTTGG
>CAYVZW010000049.1:0-8165 GCA_964456325.1 uncultured Clostridium sp.
TGCAGAAACACCTGGCATTGCATTATATACAGACACTAATGTTCCTTCTTTATCTTTATATTCTAAAAGTAGTGTTCCAGTTGTTACTTCTACTTTATTAGCGTCTTCATTTCCACTTACTTCACTACTAAAATATGCATATGTATAATATGTTGTTAGACAAAAAAGAAATATTATTCCAATTATTATTAATATTTTATTTTTATTACCTTTTTTAATAAATTTATTCATGTCATCACTACCTTACTATTTATATATTATAATGGATTAATGTCAAATATAATTAATTTTATTTAAATATAGTCCTTCCGCATTAGCACATTTTCCAAGTGAAGTTCTATTTTTGTCTTTAAATATATTATTTATGTCATTAATGCTCTTCTTATTATCATTTATATCAAGAAGAAGACCAACTATATTTCTTATCATATACCTTAAAAAACCTATTGAACTAAATTTTAAATATAAAATCCCTTTTGATATTTTATAATCTATTTTAATATCTCTTATATAATTATCTTTATCATTATCCGAAGTAAAGCTCCTAAAATCATGTTCTCCTGATAAGAGATAAACAAATTTATCAAGTAGTTCTTTCGGTATTTTTTTATTATATTGTAATACATAATCTTTTTCTATTGGATTATATTTACCCATATTTATTTTATAAATGTATTCTTTATTCAATACACTATATCTAGCACTAAATTCTTCACTTACTTTTTTTATTGATTTAATGTAAATACTTTTATTAATCATTTTATTTAAACTATTTGTAAGTTTACTTGGTTTAATAAATTTATTTGTTTCAAAATGAGCATATTGGTCTATTGCATGAACTCCTTTATCTGTACGAGATGCCCCGATTGTATTAATCTTCTCATTAAATATTTTTGATAATGCTTTTTCAAGTTCACCTTCTATTGTTAATTCATTGTTTTGTATTTGATAACCATAAAACTTAGAACCATCATATGACATGTTAATTAAATATTTCATAGTATTCCCTTCTCTTTAATATAAGCATACATCAAAAGTAAATGAAATAGAATGAATACAATATCATAAAATCCAACCTTATTAGTTCTATAATTAGTTCTATAAGCTTTTACATTATAAAGTCTTAATTTACCTGCGAAAGATATCTCATCATTCTTTCTTTTTGTTAAAGATAGCATATTAGAAAAAATATTATTTAATGCATACATTCTTCCAAATATATTTGAATGATAATAATCTATTCCCCTACTAGATTGAGCCTTTAAAGATTTATATTCAACACCTTGCATTAAAGGAAGATATCTAAGCATATTATTTATTTTAAATGCAATTTTTGACATTGGTAAAAACAAAAAATTAAAAGGCGTGACTGTTTTTTCTATTCCATATATTGTTTCACTTGGAGAAGTGGTAAAAGCAAGTATATTTAAATATTCTGTTATTATAACTAATTTTAAAATATAAACACAAGTTGTTTCTAAACTTACACTATAATGTGCACATACAAAGGCAATAATAATATAAATATATCTTAAAAACCAAAATGTTTTAAAATAATACCTTATTGGAGTATAACTAAGTAACATCATAACAACTGTTAAAGCAAGTAAAAATAAATGTATATATAATGAATTAGTTGCCACTACTAAAAATATAGCTATTAGAAATAGTAATAATTTAACAACAGGATTTAATCTATGAATAGCAGAATCAACTGGATAAAATGATCCGAACGAATTTCTAGAATACATCTCTATACACCCCCTTTATTAACTCTAATGTGCTTGTATAATCATAAAAATTATTATTCTTTTTCTTATATTCTTCAATAAAAGATACTATTTTAGGAGATTCTAAACCAATACTGTTTAATAGTGTAGTATCTCTTAATAATTCTTTTTTTCCTTCTGTAATAAGTCTAGTTTTATCCAATAAATAAACATAATCAGTTACTTGATATGCGAAATCAGTATCTTTAGTTAATAGAATAATTGTTTTATCGTATTTATTTTTTAACATTTTAAGAAGTCTTATTAACTCTTCTTTTTCTTTTTTACCTAAGCCTATTGTATATTCATCTAATATGATAATACTTGGATTATATGTTAAAATGCATGCAAGAGCTACCTTTTTAGCGTCTAATAAATCTAGTCTCTGTGGATTAACTCTTAATATTTTTTTATCTAAATTAACAAGTTTTAATGAATTTAACACTCTTTCTTTAATACTTTTTTTCTTATATTTAAAATATTTCATTCCAAATTCTAATTCTTTTTTAACGGTTGTATTAAAAAACATATCATACGGACATTTAAAAACATATCCTGTCTCTCTTCTTAAATCATTAATTCTTTTAATTCTTCTACCATCATTTTTAAAATTATTAACTATTACTTTACCTGTATTAGGTCTTGATAAAGCATTTATTAAATCTCCTATGGCTGTTTTACCACTATTTGAAGCTCCCAAGAAAGTATATATACCTTTTTCAGTTATTTCAAAACTAATATCCTTAAGAATACTTTTTTCTAAAGGAGTATATGTATCTATTAAATAATTTACATGAACAAATCTTATTTCCATATAGCATCCACCAAACTTTTATTACTTATATGGAATTTATCTATTACACCATAATCCATTAAATATTTATTTAATTCTATTATAAATGGCATTCCAATACCTGAAGAATTTAAAATTTTTTCTTCTTTTAAAACATTCATTGTTTTATCATCAATTACTAATTTCTTATCATTTATTATTATAATTCTACTTCCATATAATGATTCTTCTATATCGTTTGTAAAGTTTAATACAATACCACCATACTTGACATATTCTTTTAACATATCAATTACTCTTAGTTTATCATTATAATCAAGTTCACTTATCACGTCTTCAATAACAAGGATTCTAGGTTTTATAATTAATGCAGATAATATTTTCATTTTTACTTTATCTGAACTTCCTAAACTATTAGGATCTTTCTCAAGTAAATCATCAATATCAAAATTTCTTGCTTCTCTTGTTATTAATGATTTAATATCATCTTTCTTTAGTGCTAAAGATTCAAGACCAAATGCTATTTCATCTATTACAGTTTCACCAAGAAATATATTCAAATGTTTATAGAGAACGAAAGACATTCTCCTTCTTACTATATTTAAATTATTATTATTAATTTCAGCATCCCCAACAAATATATTTCCCTTTTTAATCACATATAAAAGAGTTCTAATAATTAAATCATTATTGTTACCAAGGATTGTAACAAATTCATGTTCATTAATATTAAAATCTATAAACTCATTAAATCTATATTTTAAGTATGCTTCATTCATATAGTTTCTCCTAGAATAATTATACTAAAATGACAATAAAAAAACAATGTTTTTACATTGTTAATTCATTATTCTGTTATATCAATATTATCATCTGTTATCATTTTAGCAACTAGTTGACCATTACCATATATATCGTATAATCCCATTACTCTCCAATATACATCATCATATAAAAGGTAATTATTTTTTTCATTGCCATATATTAAGCATGCCGCTACTGAAGAACCTGTTGCTTTTGTAGTAGGATTATACTCTACAATAGTTGGATTTGAAGCATAATTAGTACAAGTACAATAATCATTATCGCCAGTTCCATACTTACCTACAAATGTTTCATCTTCAAATCTTTTACAAACAGTTTTTACTAAGGTATCTTCACTAGAAGACAAAGAGGTACCATTGAAACTAGCAGTCACTCCTACAGCTTCTTTTCTTAAAATAACATAATTATCGTTCATAGATTGTTTACTAGTTGGATCTAATATACACCCACTAGTGCTTATAACTCCATAATCAGTAGACACAGAAGTACAATTATTACCATCAGAAGTTTCTATTTTTAAATAATTATTATTTAATAATTCTGCTACATATACTTTAACTTCAGCAGTTCCATTAAATATATCGGGATTATCAGATGCATACAATTCAGCCGCCGATACAATCATATCAACTTTTGAATTATATAACCTTTTATTAATATTCTTATTAATTAGTATTATACTAGGTACAGCAATTACTGCTATTACTCCTATAATAACTATAACTACAAGTAGCTCTGGTAATGTAAAACCTTTTTTCTTCATATTTATAACCTCTATTCTAAAGCAATTATATCTTATTTTTTTATCTTTTTCAACTATTTTTGATAACTTTCTATTATATCGTATATTCTATCTTTACCTAGTTTAGTAACACTTGAGAAATTAACAATTTCATCACCAAGAGATAATGGAATAACTTTTTTAATTATGTCATCTTGCTTTTCTCTTAATGATCTATTCACTTTATCATATTTAGTAGTTACTATTGTACATGGGAGATTATAATACTTTAAGAAATTATACATTAGTACATCATCCTCTGTTGGTTTATGTCTATAATCAATAAGTAAAAAGATATGTTTTAAATTATGCCTTGTTTTCAAATACTCTTCTATCATTAATCCAAACTTTTGTTGAACATCTTTGCTTACATTAGCATACCCATATCCTGGAGCATCTACTATATAAAATTCATTATTAACTTTATAGAAATTTACTGTTTGTGTTTTACCTGGTTTAGAACTAGTTCTTGCTAAGTTCTTCCTATTAATTATTGTATTTATAAAACTGCTTTTGCCTACATTACTTCTTCCAAGAATTAAAAATTCATTTTTCTTATCTTCTGGATATTGTGATATTCTAACAGCAACAACAGGTTCTTCAACATTAATTACTTCCATTATTTTCACCACTTTCTTTGTATACTCTACATAGTTCAGCATAATCTTTTATTAAAGCTTCTATATCTTTTTTCTCAGTAGTTCTAACACCACTTGCTAGTTTATGACCCCCACCATTATATTTAGAGGCAATTTCATTTATTACTGGGCCTCTACTTCTTATATTAACTCTATACATATTATTTTTTTCATCTTTTGATATAAACATCCATACTATAATTTCATTTATATTATTAAAATCATTAATCATATTAGATGCTGCAGAAATATCTGCACCTAAAGATTTAATTACATCTTCATCTAATTCTATGTATGCAAATCCATTTTTATCTACTTTGATAGTTGATGCAATGTACCCCATCAATCTTGTTTCACTTAATGGTTTACTATAGTTTAATCTATATAATTTTTCTAAATCAAGTTTATAGTTTTTAATTAAGTCACTCACTAATGTAAATGTTTTAGGTGTAGTTGAAACTAAAAATCTATTTGAATCACTTACTATTCCAATAAATAGTTTACCAGCAATACTTTGAGTCATTTTAAACTTTGTATTGTTTATTAATTCTAATACAAGTTCACATGTTGAAGAAGCTTCTTCACTAATTAATTCTATTTCTCCAAACTTATCTACTAAAGGATGATGATCTATTTTAATTATATTTTTAAATTTATCAAACCCTTCAATATCAATTCTTCTTTTATCTGGAATATCTACCGCAATAAGTAATGAATTTTCATAGTCAAAAGAAGATACTTTATCTATCTTTCCAAAATATTTAAATTTAGCAACTGTAGCTCCAACTGCATATACTTCTTTATCAGGAAATGTTTCTAGTATAGTATCTTTTAATGCCATTTGACTTCCAAAAGCATCTGGATCTGGTCCAATATGTCTTGCTATATATATTTTCTTATATTTTTTAATTTCATTATATATTGCTTTATATATATTCATAAGTACACACTTTCTATTTATTTATTATTTCATAAGTATCTTTAGCAATCATTAATTCTTCATTAGTTGGAAGTACTACCACTTTAACTGTTGAATCTTCTGTACTAATAATACCATTAATACCTCTTGTATTATTCTTTTCTTCATCTAATTTAATTCCTAAGAATTCGAATTTTTTAATTATTAAGTCTCTAACTACATTACTGTTTTCTCCTACACCTGCTGTAAATACAATATAGTCAGGCATTTCAAGTTCAGTAATATACATTGATAAATAATCACTTACTCTTTTAATATACATGTTCATTGCTCTTACACATCTAGGATCATTTGCTTCATATGCTTCTTCTACATCTCTCATATCACTTGATAGTCCACTTAATGCAAGCATTCCACTTTTTTTATTTAATGTGCTAACTACTTCTTCAGCACTCATTGCAGTTTTATCCATAACATATGGAATAATACTAGGGTCTATGTCTCCACTTCTAGTGCCCATTATAAAGCCAGCAAGAGGAGTAAATCCCATAGAAGTATCAATACACTTTCCATCTCTGATTGCACATAATGAAGCTCCATTACCTAAATGACAGCTTATTATTTTTTTATCTTCGCCAACTATTTCTTTCATCTTTTCAGCAATGTATTTATGACTTGTTCCATGAAATCCATATTTTCTAACAGCAAAGTTTTCATACCATTCTAAAGGTACAGCATATAAATATTCTTCATCATCCATTGTTTGATGAAATGCTGTATCAAACACTGCTACTTGTGGTGTTTTAGGTAATATCTTTTTAAAACTCTTTATGCCTGCTAAATTAGCTGGATTATGAAGAGGTCCTAAAGGGAATAATTCTTCAATTTTATCTTCTACTTCTTTAGTAACAAGAATACTATCAAAATAAGTATCTCCTCCATGTAGTACTCTATGACCAACTGCATCTAAGTCCTCATATGACTTAAGGATTTTCATATCAATAAGTTCTTTCATAAGAATTTCAACAGCTACTGTATGATTCTTAAGAGGTACTTCTTTTCTAGTTTTTTCTCCTTCGTATTTAATAGTATAGAAACTTCCTTCCATACCTATTTTTTCAAATGTTCCACTTACAATTAATTCTTCACTTGGAAGTTCAAGTAAAGTAAACTTTAATGATGAGCTTCCAGCATTAACACTTAATATTTTCATTATTACCTCGTTTCTATATCATATTATAGCAAATCAATTAAAAAAAGTGAATTGTTTTCACTTTATTAATAAATTATTTATAACATATTTTATTTTCTAAAACAAATTTAGTTTATTGTAATACATAAGGTGAATTATATACCCCAGTTCCACTTTGCACTAAAGTACTAGAAGTTAAGGAAACTGCTGGAACTACACGGTTGGAACCGCTCGCAAGTTCACCGACCAGTCCCCCAGCCGAGTTCACATCGAAAATATTGAAATAAGCAGAGTCGAGTCCGAACGGGCTTATTGTCCAATAGGGTTGACTTGTATATAAATAATATGAACTATTACTAATGCCAACCCTACCTCCTGCATATACCACTTCATCTACTGTTAAAAGACCTATTGAGTAAGTTAATGAACCATTACCATACGTATTTAAAACTGTAAATTTGTCATCATTTCGAGCACATTTATAAGTAGGTGTTTTATTTGTATTTAGTCTTGTTCTTGCTGCATAATATGTTTGATTTGTTCCATATCCCAAATTATAAGTTGTATCAGTAATACTTCTATCATTACAATATGGTGTATCTGCTATATATGATGCATAACTACTTATATTTGAATACCAACTATCTATTACTCCTTTTATTATACTATTATTTGTATTTGTATGAGTTAAAGCATATGTACTACTTCCTGCTGTTCCATACATATATCCTACATATGCATTATCATTAGAACTAGTATTAAATTTACTAGTACCAATAGATACATCAGTAGCAGTTTGTGGACAAGATGTCACTCCATCTGTTGTAGTAGGTACTCCTCCATATCTTAGTTTAACACTACCATCTTCATTTGTTCTTACTATTCTCCAACAATAGTTTGCAAATATTAAATAATTATTTTCTACTGCACCTCTATAGTAGTATACTCTTTCTCCATTTTCTGTTTTTGATGTATCTGTTGTATAGTATAATCCTTTCCCATTTGTATCACTACTTATTGCTGCAAAGTTTATACCTGTTGCACTAGTAACATATGGACTTGCTACATTATCTGCATATGCTGTATTATTTCTTAAAATAACTGATGTGATTCTCATATCTGCTGTATCATTATTTATGTTTATTACTCCATTAAATAATTTACCTTGATTATAATTTTGATTATTTGATGTCTCTATGAATCTAAATGTGATTGTATATGTTTGTGTATATCCTGGGTTTATTCCTA
>CAYVZW010000050.1:0-1004 GCA_964456325.1 uncultured Clostridium sp.
AATAACAAATAGTAGTACTGAAAATATAACAATAACTTTTGATATTGCAGGAGGATATGTAACAGATGAACTAGCTAATGTCTTAGCTAATGCTGGATATACAGAAGTAACAAGTAATTATATGAAATATGATTATGAAACGTTAGCTATGTTTGTAAGTGGAGTTAGAGTAAGTAGTTTAGATTCCTCTAAAGCTTATAATTTATTAAGTTATACATGTACTAATGGAGAAACAGTTACTTGGAGCAATTTAAACCATTCAATAATTGTAAATGGTGCAGACCAACCAACTAAATGTAGATTGTATTTTGAAGAAACTGTATGGGATGTTTTTACATCATATAGTTGTGCTAATATTTCTTCTGGAACGTCTCCATATACTTTAACTTATACTGGAAATTGCACTGTAACTTCTGATGAGTATGATAACTGGAAAGTTAAATTTTTAACTAGTGGGCAAATGACGTTATTAAAAAATCAAATGATAGATATATTTGTTGTTGGTGGAGGTGGAGGATCTACCGGATATTATGGATCTTCTGGTGGGTCTGGAGGTGCGGGCGGTTATACAAATACATATAGAAATATAGGTATAATCAGTGGATATTCATATGATATTGTTATTGGTTCTGGTGGAGCAGCTAGCAGCACTGGTGGAAAATCATATTTTGGTACAGAAAGTACATATTATGCAAATGGTGGAGGAACTGGAAAACAAGATGGTGGATCGGGCGGAGGTGCTGGTACTAATAAAAGTGTTGCGGGAGCGGGCGGAAGTGATGGAAAAAGAGGCGGAATGGAAGCATATTTTTCAATTGGTGGTTATGGACAAGGCGTAACTACCCGAGAATTTGGTGAAAATAATGGACAATTATATGCTGGTGGTGGCGGTGGTGGGAGTTATTCTTCAGGAAGTGCTGGTGCTGGCGGAGCTGGTGGAGGAGGAGCTGGAGGATTCGGAACATCAGGAACAGTTGGAGAGGCCAATACTGGAGGCGGAGGTG
>CAYVZW010000050.1:1074-3665 GCA_964456325.1 uncultured Clostridium sp.
CTCTGGCATTGTAATAATACGTAATACAAATAAATCAAAAAACAAAATTACAGTTAACAATATAGATGTAGGTTATGTATATGGAATATATACATTGATAGATGATGAAAATGGCAATTGGAGAATAAAGTTTTTAGATAATTCCGTTTTTGAAGCTATTAGCAATATTAATATTGATATCTTTGTTGTTGGTGGAGGCGGTGGTTCTGGACATTATTATGGATCTAGCGGAGGCGGCGGTGGCGGCGGCGGATACACAAACACTTATAGTAATATATCTGTAACTTCAGGAAGTTTATATCAAATTGTTGTAGGCGAAGGGGGAATAAGAGGATCTTCAGGAAATATATCATATTTTGGAACTGCAACTACATATTTTGCTAACGGTGGAGGAGCTGGTGGCGATGGTGGAGTTGGTGGAGATGGCGGCTCTGGTGGTGGCAGAGGCGCAAACAAGTCAATTGCTGGTGCTGGTGGTTCTCTTGGAAACAATGGAGGAATCAATAGCGCAGGTAACACTGTTTCTACTGGACAAGGTTATACTACTTGTGAATTTGGACAAGGCACTCTTAGCGAATGTAATGTAGGCGTCATCGGATATTCTGGAGGCGGAGGAGGAGCTACATATTCTTCTGGAAGCGCAGGAGCAGGCGGCCTTTATGGAGGAGGAGCTGGTGGATTTGGTACTATAGGAGATGACGGAATAGATAATACTGGTGGAGGTGCTGGAGCAGGAGGCAGTTCAAACTCAAGCTTCGGTGGTTCAGGTATTGTAGTTATTCGAAATGCACGATAATTCTTGCAATATTTATAAATATATAGTAAAATACTTATGCAAGGGAGAGATGACTAATGGAAAGTTTATTATTTACAATAAGTATATTAATGATTGTAATAGTATTATTACAAAGTAATAAAGCAAGTGATGCCAGTCAAATAATAACTGGAGGAAATGCAATTTTAATGGGAAAATCAAAAGAAAGAGGCTCTGAAAAGTTTATAACAAGACTTACTTATGGTTTAGGATTTGCATTTATTATATTGTCACTTATATTAAGTTTATAAGAAAATTCATAGAAATATGAGTTTTTTATTTGATAAGTTTTATTAATATGTTAAAATTGATTTAGAGGTAATAATATGAAAGAAGAAATACTTAAAATAATTAATAGTTCAGAAAGAAATTTAAATGCAACTGAGATATTAGATAAAATTAAATCTAATACTACAGCTGAAGATTTAAGAAGCTTACTAGATGAACTAGATTCATTATGTAAAGAAGGACTCATAAGAACTTGCTCTGGAAATACATATAAAAAGAATGATTTAATAGTTGGTGTACTTGATGTACATGAAAAAGGAAATGCACATTTATTAATGGATGATGGAGAAGACATCTTTATTCCTAAAAATAAAATGTGTGGCGCTAATGATAAAGACAGAGTTTCAGTTGAAATAACAAATAAAGAGACTAATGAAGGAAGAGTAGTAAGAGTACTTGAAAAATCTCTTGGTAATGCTATTGGAGAAGTATATTCTGAAGATGGAGTATTAAAAGTTAAATGTATTACTAAAGATTTACCATATAGAGTAATAGTTGAAGAAAGTGATTTAGAATTAGTTGATGGACTTCTTGTTAAATTAAAATATGTTAAGAATATTGACAAACATACTGTAGTAGCTTCAATTGATCATATAATAGCTCACAAGAATGCAGCTGATGCAGATACTAGACTTATTGCTGAAGAATTTAATATTCCAGTTGATTTTAGTAAAGAAGCTTTAGAAGAAGCTAAGAATATGCCTGAAGCATTAACTGAAGAAATGATTAATGAAGCTCTTAAAGAAGGAGCAGAAGACTTTAGAAATGATATTATATTTACAATAGATGGAAAAGATACTAAAGATATAGACGATGCGGTTAGTTTAAAAGTATTACCAAATGGAAATTATGAACTTGGAGTACATATAGCAGATGTATCAAGATATGTTACAGAAGGAAGTGCACTTTGGAAAGAAGCATTCTTAAGAGGAAACTCAAATTATCTTGGGGATAAAGTAATACCAATGCTTCCGATTGAATTATCAAACGGAATATGTTCATTAAATCCAAATGTTGATAGATTTACAATATCATGTATTATGGAAATTGATCATAGTGGTAAAATTGTCACTAAAAGAATAACTAAAGGTATTATTAAATCAAGAAAGAAAATGAATTATGATGCTGTTCAAGATATAATTGAAGATAAAGATACAAAAGATACAAAGGATTATACAACTTTAGAATATGTTTTAAAGGATGGAGAGACATTAAAGAGTGTAGCATTTGAAAACAATATGACTGAGAGTGAACTCTTGGAATATAATCCCAATTTTGACTCAAAAGTAGTAAATGTACCAGTAAGAAAAATAATTAAGAATATGTTTGCCTCTTCTAAAGAAATTAAAGCAAGTAAACATAGACGTGGTGAGTTAGAATTTATTAGTGATGAAAAGAAACATAAATATGATGAAAATGGTAAAACAATAGATGTAGTACCTAGAGTACAAAGAGAAGCAGAGAATTTAATTGAAGACTTTATGATTGC
>CAYVZW010000050.1:3765-8159 GCA_964456325.1 uncultured Clostridium sp.
ATGCAAAAAGCATATTATGGAATAGAAAATATAGGACACTTTGGCATTGCTAGCGAGTGTTATACTCACTTTACTTCTCCTATAAGAAGATTTAGTGATTTACTTGTTCATACATCAATAAATGAATATTTAGTTAATAAAAATTATGAAGAAAAATTCATGAAAGATTGGGCTGCATATTTAACAGTTGCTTGTGAACATATATCTGAAACAGAAAGAGTAAGTGAAAAAGCTGAATATGCAATGGATGATATGCAAGATGCTGAATATATGGAAGGATATATTGACAATAATGGAAATAAAATAGGCGGACATGTTGGGGAAGAATTTGATGCAGTAATAGATACATGTTTACCTCATTCATTCTTTGTTCAAACTGATAAACTTATTGAAGGAAGAGTTGATTTAGCTACAACTAAAGGATTTTATCAATATAATGAAAACTTGATGGCATATACAAGAAATAATAAAGTAGCATTAAGATATGGAGATAAAGTAAGAGTTAAATGTATTGCTGCTTCTAAAGATAGAAGAGAAATAGATTTTGAACTTGTTAGGAAGTTGTAATATGGAAGTATTTAATAGAAAAGCAAAGCATGACTATTTTATTCATGATACATATGAAGCAGGAATTGAACTTTTAGGAACTGAAATTAAAAGTATAAGAAAAGGTTCTGTTAATTTTAATGATTGTTATGGAAGAATTAAAAGCAATGAAGTTTATTTAATTAATATGTATATTGCTAAATATGAAGAAGGTAATATCTTTAATCATGATGAAAGAAGAGATAGAAAACTTCTTTTACATAAAAAAGAAATATTAAAGATAAATGAAGCTGTTAATCAAAAAAGATACACTCTTATTCCACTTAAATTGTATATAACTCGTGGTAAAGTCAAAATAGAACTTGGCATTTGTGAGGGTAAGAAACTTTATGATAAAAGAGAAGCAATAAAGGAAAGAGAGTTAAAAAGAAAACAATCCACTATTGATTTTGAATAATTATCTAAATAATTCATAATATTTTAGTAGGTGAAATATGAATAAGAAACTTCCTAAAATATTTGTTAATAATGTTAAAAAGATTGATAATAATAAAACAATATTCTATTCAGTAAAAGATGATAAAGAAGAATTAGAAGAAAAATATAATAAAATAGAATTAAATAATAAGATAAATGATTTATTTAATAGCACTGATTTTATTTATAAGAAGAAATTTCATATTAAAACAGATGAATATGAAGGCGACTTTATAATAATATCT
This sequence comes from uncultured Clostridium sp., assembly GCA_964456325.1. Lineage (GTDB taxonomy): Bacteria > Bacillota_I > Bacilli_A > RF39 > UBA660 > CAG-1000. Next base: position 5,034 of record CAYVZW010000050.1, read on the forward strand.
AAAAGTACTAACTATTTATTAGCAATAGACGGAAAAAGAATTTATTTTGATAAAATTAAAGAAATTAATTAAAACACTTGAAATCTAGTAAATATTATGATAATATTTATTTAGCACTGAAAGTGCTTTTTAATTGGAGGACAAGATGAAAAAGATAAAATCATTTTTCAAAGGAATAAGAAAAGAATCTAAAATGGTAAGATGGCCAGATGCTAAAATATTGTTTAAGTATTCAGTTATTAGTATATTAATGATAGCATTCTTTGGATTATATTTTTACGGATTAGATGCATTATTTGCATTCTTGAGAGGGGTAATAGCATAATGGAAGAAGAAAATAGAAAACTATGGTATGTTGTTAATGCATATAGTGGACATGAAGAAAAAGTTAAAGACTATTTAGAATCAAGACGTGAAAGCATGGGAATGGAAAATAACATATTTAGAGTTATTATTCCAGAACGTACTGAAATAGAAGTTAAAGATGGAGTAAAAAAAGAAAAAGTTAAGAAAATGTTTCCAGGATATGTACTTATTGAAATGGTAATGAGTGATGAAGCTTGGTATGTTGTTCGTAATACTCCAGGAGTAACTGGATTCATTGGATCTTCTGGAAAAGGAGCTAAACCAATTCCACTATCACCTGAAGAAGTTACTAAGTTTATTGGTGAAGGAAACACAGAAGCAGTACCAATATGTACTGATGTTGAAGTTGGAGACTCCGTATCTATTATTGATGGACCATTCAAAGGTATGTATGGAAAGATAGAATCAATGGATAAAGAAAATGAAAAATTAAATGTTTTAATAGATTTATTTGGACAAGAAACTCCAGTAGAAGTTGATTTAATTCAAATAACTAAAGCATAATAAATTATAAAATGAGTAAAATGATAGTATTAAAAGTAAGTTTTTATTGAAATATTGGCTAATTTGTGATATTATCATTAAGCGAGTTCAAATTATGAACTTAAATAAGTGGGAGATTATTGGATTATTATCGTGAACCACTCACGGAAACAAAAAAATAAAATGTTATAGGAGGTGTTTTTCGTGGCAAAGAACGTTGTTAAAAAGATTAAGTTACAAATACCAGCAGGAAAAGCAACACCAGCTCCACCAGTTGGAACTGTGTTAGGCCCAGCAGGAATTAACTTACAAGATTTTTGTAGCAAGTATAATGATGCAACTAAAGAAAAGATGGGAGATATAGTACCAGTTGAAATTACTATCTATGATGATAGAACATTCGATTTCGTATTAAAGACTCCACCAACTGCTTCATTATTATTAAAGGCTGCAGGAATAGCTAAGGGAAGTCCTAAGGGAGCTAATCAAATAGTAGCAACAATTTCAAAAGATGATATTAAGAAAATTGCAGAAATCAAAATGGTTGATTTAAATGCATACAGTTTAGAAGAAGCAATTAAAATAGTATCAGGAACAGCAAGAAATATGGGAATTGCTATTAAAGGTGTTAATGATGCTGAACTTGCTGAACAAGCAAAAGAAGCAGCAGAAGCTGATGCTCAAGCTGCTAAGATGGAAGCTGAGTTAGAAGCGTTAGAATCAAGTGCTAAAGAAATGTCTGAAGGAACTGCTAATGTTGAAGTTGAATCAACTGAACAAGCTGTATCAACAGACGAATCTGAAGAAAATAAAGAAGAATAATTAGAGTGTTAAATTAAATAATCCAAATACCACATAAGGAGGTTAAATTATGAAGAAACATAGTAAAATGTATGTGGAAGCTTCAAAAAGTGTTGATAAGAATAAATCTTATGAAACAACTGAAGCGATTAAGTTACTTAAAAGCTTAAAGTCTAAAAAATTTGATGAATCAGTAGACGTAGTATTTAAAATTAATATGGATACTAAGAAAACTGATCAAAATATTAGAGGAAGTCTTGTTTTACCAAAAGGAACTGGTAAAGTAAGAAAAGTTCTAGTAATAACTAAGACAAAAGCAGCAGATGCTACTGAAGCAGATTTCTGTGGTGCTGAAGAAATGATTGAAAAAATCGAAAAAGAGAATTGGTTTGATTTTGATGTAATCGTTGCTACTCCAGAAATGATGCCTGCATTAGGAAAAATAGGAAAGGTTTTAGGACCTAAAGGTTTAATGCCAAATCCTAAACTTGGAACTGTTACTACTAATGTTAAAGAAGCAATAAGTAATATTAAAAAAGGTATGATTGAATACAAAAATGATTCATATGGAAATGTACATACTACAATAGGTAAACTATCATTTAAAGAAACTGACTTAGAAGAAAATCTAAAAGCAGTAGCAAATGAATTAATTAAAGTTAAACCTACAAGTGTTAAAGGAACATATGTATTAAATGTAAGCATATCTTCAACTATGGGTCCTGGAATTAAGTTAGACAAATCAACTTTAGGATTGTAATAGAAAATAAGTCATAGAGAAATCTATGATTTTTTTTGATATTGTTCTTTTTAACATACAAATATATATAAATTGTATGTTAAAAAGAACATAAAACTAAATAAAATTCATAAAATTTAAAAAAAGGGTTTACAATCCCTAAATAATATAGTATAATCAACTACGTTGAAGTGACCAAAGACAGTAAGTGCACAGTAAATCTTACCGAGGAAGCAAATTATTCTTTAAGAATATAAGTTTCCTTTTGGAAACTTTTTAAATATTTAGAAGGAGGACGATATGGCAAGTAAAGAAATTCTTAAACAAAAAGAAGCTGTTGTAGGTGAAATAACTGATAAGTTATCTTCATCAAAAACATTTCTACTTCTTGATTATCAAGGACTTACAGTTGGTGAGTTTGTAGAATTAAGAAAGAGTTTAAGAGAAACAGGTTCAGACATTAAAGTATATAAGAATACTCTTATGAATTTAGCAATTAAAAATAAGAATATTGAATTAAATAACTTTATGGAAGGACCAAATGCTTATGTTTTTTCAGAATCAATTATTGAACCAATTAAAGTAGTAAGTAAATTTGCAAAAGCACATCCTGCACTTGAAATAAGAGCTGGATATATTGATGGTAATGTAGCTGATACTAAAATCATTAATGATTATGCAACTATTCCAAGTATGGAAGGATTACTTACAATGTTTGCTGGTGGTTTAATTGAACA
>CAYVZW010000051.1:0-7893 GCA_964456325.1 uncultured Clostridium sp.
ACCATTTTATAATGGTTTGCTTAATATTTATATTTTAAAACTGTCAAATCCCCGATTGATTTAATAAGTAAAATATTTAATGTATAATATTTTACTTTTTTATTAAAAGATGTTGACTAGTGTAAAATAATAATGATATAATGAATCTAGAATAAATGATATGTTGAAAGGAAGATGGATTTTATATGAAAAGTAAAAAAGGTTTCACATTGGTTGAATTACTTGCAGTTATTGCAATATTAGCAATATTAGTAGTTATTGCTTTACCAAATGTAATTGATATGTTTCAAGGAGCAAAGAAAGGTACATTTAAAACTGAGGTACAACAAGTTATTAGACAAGCAGAATCAACTTGGGTTCTTGATGGTGGTGGAGATCAAACATATTGGCATTGTGCTGATGCAACAACAAGTTCTGGACATGACTCATTGAGTTTACAAGGTACAGAACTTAACTATTACGTTGTAATATCTGCTGATGGAAAGTTTACTACTGTTGCTGTTTCAACACCAGATTATGCATTTAGTGGTACTAACGTTATCTCTTCAAGTATAACTGATGCTCAAATATTTGCAAGTAGTGTGTCAGCACAAGTGACCAGTTATAATACCGCTAATACTACAGCAAAAACTGGATGTAAATAGAATTATTAAGACCTTAAGGTCTTTTTATTTTGTTTAAAATATTATATAATACTAACAGGTGATTTAAATGAATTTAATAATAGGTTCTCATGTAAGGTTTAATAAAAGTGAACAACTACTTGGAAGTGTTAAAGAAGCAATAAGTTATAATGCAAATACATTTATGTTTTATACTGGGCCAACACAAAGTACAATCAGATATGATATAGATGATAATTTGAGTTATGAAGCATATAAATTAATGATAGATAATAATATTGACTCAAATAATGTTATTGTACACGCACCATACATAATTAATTTAGCAAATAATACTGATAAAAGAAAACATGAATTTTACATTGATTTTTTAATTAAAGAATTAGAAAGAGTTAGACTACTTGGATTTAATAAACTAGTACTTCATCCTGGTAGTGCAGTCGGTGTTTCAAGAGAAGAAGGAATTAAATCAATAGCTTTAGGTATAAATCTTGCATTTGCTTCTGAAAAAGAAACAATGATTTTACTTGAGTATATGGCAGGAAAAGGTAATGAACTTGGAACAAATATAAGTGAACTAAAAAGCATTTTAGAACTTATTGAAGACAAAGATAGAATAGGTATATGTTTAGATACATGTCACATGAATGATTCTGGAATAGACCTTAAATCATTTGATAGTTTTCTAGATGAATTTGATAAAGAAATAGGAATTAATAAAATTAAGTGTGTTCATATAAATGATAGTATGAATATTATTGCGTCACACAAAGATAGACATCAAAATATTGGATATGGAACTATTGGATTTGATACATTAATAAGTGTTATATACAATACTAGACTTGAAGGAATTCCATTTATATTGGAAACACCTTATATAAATAGAAATTCTAAAGATGAAGTTCCTCCATATAAAGAAGAAATAGAAAATATTAGAAATAAAAAGTTTATTGATTTTAAATAAAAAATAGATTAAATGTAATAATAAATAATAATTATGCATTAATAATAAAGTTAAAGTTTACATGATTGTAAACTTTTTAAATTATTAGGTGAAATAATATAAAAAATTGTTTTATTTTTTTTATAAGATGGTATACTATTAAAAGGTGATATAATAAATGAATAAAGACAAAAAATCTATATTTTTTTTACTCTTATTTACTATACTTGTTAGTACAGTAGGTTTAACATATGCATATTTTGTAATTAATGTTAGTGGTAATGAAAATGCTAATAAAATTGAAGCTACTACTGGAACACTAAAATTAAATTATGTTGACGGGCCAGAGATAAAAGAGACAGATGTTTATCCGGGTTGAAGTATAACAAAGAGTATAAGTGTTGAGAATACTGGAACATATGATACATATTATTCTATTGAATGGGATTCTTTAACTAATACTATTATAAATGATGAACTTGTTTTATCCGCAACATGTGTAAGTGAACTTAATGGATCTTGTGATGGTATAACACAAAACCCCATAGGTAATGGTATTGGAAGTATAAAAACGGATATTTATATTGCTCCGGGAGATAAACATACTTATACTTTAACTATTAGTTTTCTAGAAATGTCTAGTGAGCAGAATTATAACCAAAATAAATCATTTTATGGTGTTTTAAAAATTGTGGGTAGTTCTAATGTGTTTACTTTAAAAGGGTTAGTCCTTGATTCAAATGAAGATCCAGTTAGTGGGGCAACCGTTGAAGTACACTCTGAATTAAGAACAGCTGTTACCGATGAACTAGGTAGATTTGAAATGATAGGTGTCAATGTTGGACATCATGAAATAAATGTTAAAAATAATGATGAACTAGTTGGTAATAAAACAGTGTCAATTGTTAGTGGTACAAGTTCTTCTGTTTCTGGAAATACTATTATAGAAAATTCAGAAGAAAGTACAATTAATGTTGTTGTTTTGTTAGACACTGATACCAACATTAATCTGATAAAAAAGGAAGCTACGTTAGATTCCTTCCATTGTTCTAACACTAGCTATGGAAGTACTCCTTATGTAGTAACTTATACTGGAGACTGCAATTTTACTGAAACAAGTGATGGTCTTTGGAAAATGGAATTATTAAGTAATGGAAATTTTACTAGTAGTAGTGATATAAGTATTGATGCTTTTCTTGTTGGTGGAGGAGGCGGAGGTGGAAATTCTGAAAGCGGTGGCTGGGCTCCCGATTTATATTCTAATAGTGGTGGAGGCGGAGCTGGGGTTTACGCTGAAGTTGCAGGTAATGGAGGATCTGGAATCGTTGTAATAAGAAACAAAAGATAAATTAAAAGTTTACTCTAAACAAGTAAACTTTTATATTTGTTATATTTCTCTATTATTTTTAAATATAATTCTTTATTAAACACATGTTCATAATTAGAAATATAACACATGAAATCATTATCTAAAATATCTTCATAATGATTTTTTATTAAGTCATAAATAGTATTAATTTCTTCTTCCGTTGCTGGTACACATTCTTTACTTAAATACTCTACAATATCATCTCTTTTTAAATTCTCAATGTAACTCTTTAATAATTCTTCTTTCATATTCCTCCCTAGTATTAGAATATGTAATTTAAATTAAATTATTAAAAAAAGAGGATTAATCCTCTAAATTACTTATTGCATTTATTAAAGCAATCTTCCCATAATCATAAATTACAGATCCTTGTTGAAATAAAACATATGGTTCTTTTAATGGACCATCACATGAAAGTTCAATACTTGAACCTTGCACAAATGATGGAGAAGCCATGATTATTTTATCAGTATATCCTGGCATATCTCCTGGTATTGGTTTGACATGAGAATCAATTGCACCTGCACTTTGTATACCTTCCGCATATTTTATTAAATTTTCTTTGTTTTTTAAATAAATAAGTTCAACAATATCGCATCTTTTTTCATTATACTTTGGACTTGTTTCATATCCTAACTTTTCTAATACTTTACTTGTAAGAATAGAAATCTTAAGGGATGAAGCAACCGCACTTGGTGCATAAAATAAACCTTGTAAAAACATTTTGTTACTATATTGTGAAGGCCCAACATCTTTACCTTCACCAGGAAGAGTTAATCTTTCAGCACATAATTTAATTAATTCTTTTTTCCCAACTAAATATCCTCCATTAGTGGCAATTCCACCACCTAAGTTTTTAATAAGTGATCCAACACATATATCAGCACCAACTTCGATAGGTGATTTATTTTCAACAAATTCACAGTAGCAGTTATCTACAAAAATAATAATATTTTTATCTAGATTTTTAATAAAAGTAATTATTTTTTCTAATGAGTTGATATCAATACTATTTCTTAAAGAATAACCTCTAGATCTTTGTATATGAACAAGTTTAATTTTGTTATTTTTAATTTCATTACTTATTTTTTTATAATCAAAGTCATTATCTACTAAGTCAATTTGTTTATAATTTACACCATAACTTATGAGTGAACTATTATTATCTTTAATACCAATTACTTCATGTAATGTATCATATGGAAGTCCTGTAATTGTTAACATTATATCATTTTGTCTTAATAATGCTTGAAGTCCAATATTAATTGCATGACTCCCTGAAACAATTTGAGTTCTAACAAGTGCATCTTCACTTCCGAATATATCACTATATATATATTCTATTTTATCTCTACCTACATCATTATATCCATATCCTGTTGTTGTATTGAAGTCACTTTCTGATACTTCAAATTTGTGAAAAGCATTTAATACTTTTTTACTATTTTCAAAACGAATTTTATCAGTTTCTTTATATTCGTTTATAAGCATTTTCTCTTCATTTTCAACTAGAGATGAAATTTCATTATTTAATTTTAACATCTTTCACCACCATCTACTCTAATAATGGAGTCGTTTATATAACTTGCTTCATCACTTGATACAAAATAAACTATGTTAGCAATTTCACAAGGTTCGGCAAATCTTTTTAATTTAATATTCTTACAATATTCTATTCTTTCTTCGGTATTAATTTCTTTATTCATTGGAGTATTTATCCATCCAGGGCATATTGAATTGACTCTTATAAAAGGGGCATAATGACTAGATAAATTGTGTGTAAGGTTAATCACACCCGCTTTAGAAGCATCATAATCTAAACTATATTCATAATACGTGTCAATAGCATTAGTTGAAGAAATATTGATAATAGCGCCTTTTTTATTATTAAACATAAAGTCTCCAAATATTCTACTTACTAAAAACATTCCAACTAAATTAACTTCTAATATCTTCATAAAAGATTCTTTCGTTTTATCCTTAAAAGTGGAATCAATCGCAATACCAGCATTGTTTACTAATACATCTATTGTACCAAATTCATTTATTATTTTATTAAACATTTCTTTAATTTCATTTTCATTTGTAATATCACATTTAATAACCAAAGATTTAATGTGATATTGTTTTTCAATCTTAGTTTTTAATTCAAATGCTTCTTTTTCATGGGTAACATAATTAATTATAGTATTATATCCTTCTTTAGCAAACTTTTCTATAATAGATGCACCTAATCCTATAGAGGAACCAGTAACTAAAACAACTTTATTATTCATATTTTCCTTCTTTCAGTTAATATTCTATCATAAAATTATAATAAAATATGTTTTTTATATGTGAAATAATAAAATGATAATTGAATATGGAAAATAATTGTGTTACTATAATCATATATAGTAGACAAGGAGTTTTATGATGAAAAAAAGATTATTAATGTTTGTAGTTTTATTCTTATTATTACCATGTGTAATTAATGCAAGTTATGACTTTAATAAGAGTTTATCTGTTTCGAAAAGCAATGAGAGTTTATGCACATATAAAAATTATAGTAAATACATATTAAATGGATATAATTTGCCATATGTTTATGATAATAATGGATTGTCTGTAGATAATAATAATATATATAATTATAATGCTTTATTAAACTTATATGAATATACAGTTGCTGGTGGAAACTTATCATATTTTAGAACTGGTGATACTTTTTGGACTATGACAAATTATAATGAAGATAGTACATATTGTATTTCTGAAAATGACACTTCTATTATATCTAATAATGATACTTCAAGGATAAGACCAACAGTTTTTGTAAAAAAAGAAGTTACTGTTGAAGGAATAGGAACGAGAGTTGATCCGTGGGTTTTCGTTGGAATATAGGAACATAATTTAACATTTAATCTTGGTACAACTTATGGAGGAAGTTTCTCGAGCGATTTTGAATTATCTAGATCAATGGAGGTGGGTTCTTCTATTACTGTTCCTGATCCAGTAAGTGATGATTATTTGTTTGATGGTTGGACACCAAATTTGTTAGATTCGAATAAAGTATTTACTATGGGAGATAGTGATGTTGTTATGACAGCATTATGGAAGAGAAAGAATTATAAGTTAACTATTAATCTAGGAGGTGGAACATTTACTGGAGGTGAAAGTACATCTTATGATCTTCCCACTAATGGGAATGTCACATTAACTTATCCAACTAAAGGTGATAGTGCCTTTACAGGTTGGACAATAACTAGTACAACAAATGATTCAAGTATTAGTGGAACTAAATTTACAATGGGTACATCTGATACCACATTAACTGCTAAATGGGAGAATGTAAATACTGCTTATACTGCAGCTGGAAGCTATACTTATGCAATTAAGGTAGATGGAATTTATCAAATTAATTTGTGTGGTGCACAAGGTGGTGGAACACCAAACTATAGTTCTAGCGGAGGATTAGGTGCTTGCGTTAGTGGACGAGTGAGACTGACTGCTGGAAATACATTATATGTCAATATAGGAGGCGCAGGATATTCTGTTTCTGGCTGGGCAACTGGAGGATTTAATGGTGGTGGAACTGGTGGAGCATGCTATGCAGGACACCCAACGGGTAATGGTTCAGGTGGTGGAGCTTCGGATGTTAGATATAATAGTACTGCAACTTCAAGCAGAATAATTGTTGCTGGAGGTGGAGGCGGAGGAGAAGTTCATGGATTTAACGGCGGAGCTGCAGGTGGATTATCCGGTTATTCAGGTTGTTGTGACAGAGGGTGTTCTTCTGGTGGAGGTCAGTCTACGGGCAGTAGTGGAGTTGGTGGTGCAGGTTGCGCTAGTGGACATGGTACCGGCGGCGGAGGTGGCGGCTACAACGGAGGAGAAGCAAGATGTGATGATAATTCAGGTGCTGGATGGGGAGTTCCATACTATCCTGGTGGAGGAGGAAGCTCGTTTATTAGTGGTCATCCTGGTTGTATTACAGTTAGTGGACTTACATTTACAAATACTTCAATGATAGATGGTGCAGGTTATAGTTGGACTTCTTCTATAGGTTCAAAAGTAGGAAGCGGACATTCTGGTAATGGAAACGGGTCAATAACTTATGTTTCACCATAAAATAAAGTTAGAATTTAAGAGGTGTATATGAAAAAAATATTAAAATTGTTTTGCTTATTTGTAGCTCTTTTTGTAATTGTTGGTTGTGGTGAAGATAAAAATCCTGATTTAACAAATGAGTATGTAGAATTAACTAATGTAGGAAAGTGGCAACAAGAAAATAATCCATATATAACTATAGTATTTAATAGTGATAATACTGGTAAATACAATATGTATGGAGATAAAGATTATGATATGACTTGGGTAATTAATGATAATAAGTTGACTTTGACTATTCCCTATGGTGATGGTGAAAAAGTTGAAGAGTATGAAATTGTAATAAATGCAGATAATACTTTTACAATAAGCAATGATTTGGTTGCATTTAATTACATTAAATATGATTCTTCTAGTACAAATGAAGTTAATAATAAACCAAGTGAATTAATGGGATTATGGATTAGTGAAAATGATAATAGTTTTGGTTGGTACCTTTCTAAAGACAAGTCTGGTAGTGGACCATATCAAGATAACACTATTGGAATATACTCGACATGGATTGATTGGAATGTTACTAATAATGAAATTAAAATTGTCATGAAGGGCGGAAGTATAGAAACATATAAATATTCAGTATCTTCTTCTGAACTAAAACTATATAGGGATGATAATAATTCTGTAACTTATGTTAAAGTAACCGATAATTATAAAATTGATTATTTGAATGATTAATAAAAGCAATTTAACGTTGCTTTTTATTTTATTTATTAAAAAACAGTATAATATTGATGAAGTAAAGAAGAAAAAGCGTAAATTTTTAGATTAAATTCCGTTTTTTAAAAAATATTTAAATTATAAGACTT
>CAYVZW010000052.1:0-7338 GCA_964456325.1 uncultured Clostridium sp.
GCATCTAATGAGTATGAGTCTTCTTTTTCATTTAAAACAGATGCAAAAATTGTATCATCATCACCTTCTAAAGTATAGATAATAAATTCTTTATTAAATTCATTTTCATCTAATATATCAATGACATTAATAACAATTGGTAACCCATTTTCATCAGTTAAATTTAATTTACGATTAAATTCCTCTTCCATAATAGCCTCCTACCATATAAGAGTATTATAACAAAAAAAGAAAACTATTACTATAATTTTCTTATATTTTACTTGTCTCCCTCTTCAAGCATTGTTTTTATATAAATTCCATAGCCTAATATAACATTATCTATAAGTACATGTGTTACTCCACCTATTAGTTTATTATCTTGTATTATTGGAGAGCCACTCATTCCTTGCACAATACCACCAGTTTGATTTATAAGTGATTCATCAATTATTTCAAAACTAAATGCTTTTGTTGTATTAATTTTATTAGTATATTTATCAACTATATTTATTTTGTATTCCTTTACTTCATTATTACTTGTAACAGTATATATAGTTGCATCCCCTTTATGAATATCACTAAACTCCCCAATATTAATTACTTCTTTATCAGGTAATTCATTTATTATTCCATATATTCCAAACTCAGTATTTTTAGATATTGAACCAATTTTATTATTAAAATTAATTTTAGCATCTTTACTTCCTACATGTCCATTAGAACTTCTATCTATTCCTGTAACCTTACTTTCAAGTATATTACCATTCTTAACTTCTACTCTTGTATTTGTTTCACTAAATGCTATTTCGTGGCCTAATGCTCCATATACTTTGCTAATAGGATCAATGTATGTAATAGTACCTATTCCAATAATATTATCTTTAATATATAATCCTGTTTTATATAAAGAATCTTCTATTTCTATATTCATTTTTGTATCTATTATTTTATTATTTCTTTTAATTTTAATATCTATTTCATTAGACACATTTTCATCTATTATATTTGTTAAATCATCTATACTATTCACTTCTTTATTATTAATAGAAATAATAGCGTCTCCTATTTTAAGATGTTCTTTACCAATATATTCTCCATTAACTTTATAAAATCCAACTACTACTAGTCCATTAGAATTAATTGATATACCAATTGATTCTCCACCAGGTATTAAATAATATGAATAAGCAAAAATATTCATTGGTAAAAATAAAATAATAAAGAACGATAATAATACTTTTTTCATACTACTACTCCTCTTTATTATTATTAACTAAATTCAATATATAATTATGGTAATAATTACTATTCTTCTAATTTAAAATCTTTAATTTTACCATTTTCATCCACTATTTTATTAATAGTTTCTGTTGCTTTATTAAGCTTAGTTTCACATAATTCAATTAATTTCATTGCTTCTGTGTACTTTAATATTGCTTTATCTAAATCAATATCCCCATTTTCAAGTTCTTGAACTGTTTTTTCTAACTCCTTAACGGCTTCTTCAAATGTTTTTTCTTTCATTTTTTATTTACTCCTTTTACTATACTATTTATGTTACCATTTTTTACCATTATATTAACTTCATCATTTATTTTTATCTTATTAATATCTGATACTATTTTATTATCTTTTAATACTATTGAATAACCTTTATCTAAAATATTAGTTGGATTTAATAGATTAAGTTTTATTTTTAATGTTTCAATATTATGTGAATTCTTATCAACAATAGACTTCATACTAGAGTTTAATCTATCATATAGTGTGTCAATTCTTTGTTCTTTCATTTCATATAATCTTCTAGGATTATTTAATAAGTAATTTGATTTATATTTTTTTAAAAGTTCAGTGTATGAATATAACTTATTATCAATAGCTGTATTCAATCTTTCTTTACAAGTTAACAAATATCTAAGTATTTCATTCTTATCAGGTACAGCTAATATTGCAGCACCTGTTGGAGTTGGAGCTCTTAAGTCAGCAACAAAGTCACTTATTGTAAAATCTATTTCATGACCAACACCACTTATTATTGGTATATTTGAGTTATAAATAGCTCTTGCTACTACTTCTTCATTAAATGGCCATAAGTCTTCAATAGCGCCTCCACCTCTTCCGATTATTAATGTATCTATATCATAATTTTCAGCAAGTTCAATCATTTTAACTATATTCTCTTTTGCTCCACTTCCTTGAACAAGTGAAGGGAATAAGTATATTTCTACTAAAGGAAATCTTGAATTAATAGTGGATATTATGTCTTTAATCGCAGCACCAGTAGGAGCTGTAACTACTCCTATTCTTTTAGGTATTTTAGGTATTCTAACTTTATGAGATTCATCAAATAGTCCTTCTTTACTTAGTTTTTTCTTTAATTCTTCAAATAATAAAAACAAGTTACCTGTTCCATCTATTTCCATTGAATCAACATATACTTGATAGTTACCGGAAGCTTCATAAACACTAATTCTTCCATGAACTAATACTGAGTCACCATCTTTTGGAATAAATGATAAAGATTGTGCTGAATAATTAAACATAACAGCATTTATTTTAGAATTCTCATCTTTTAAACTAAAATATAAGTGTCCTCTAGAATGAAGCTTAAAATTGCTTATTTCACCTTTAATGTACACATTAGATAGTTCACTTGAAGAATCAATAGTGTATTTAACTATTTTATTAATATCACTTATACTTAAATAATCTCTATTCATTTTACTATTTTCTCACTTCCATATATATTTTCATTTATCATCTTTAATATATCCCTTTTATTCTTACTAAACATTAAACACAATGCTGACTTTATGTCTTGATATGTTATATCACTATCTTTTTTATTATTCATTTCAACAAATGAATACCACAATGAAGAATAAATAGTTACTAACTTTTCCCCATATTTATCTTTAATTGAATCTAACATACTTGATATATCTTCTACTGACACAGAATTAATCATAGTTAAAAAACTATTTAATGTATCACTATCTGTAGTCTTACAAAACTCACTTATTACTTTTTCTCTACTAAGAATAAAGTCATCATTAACACCCATTTTATATAGGATATTATTTCTAAATGATAGTTCATTATCAAATAGTGGAACTAATGATAAATTATTACCATCATCTTTAAAACATGTATTCTCTTCATTTCTATCTATTTGAAGAGTTAATAAATCAAAACAAAATCTTTTAGTTAATTCACCCATTAATTCTTTTACATTTTCTTCTTTATATGCTCTACCATTCAAATAATCTTCAAGACTATGCCAAACAAATAATAAACTATTGCTATTAGTTCTAGGTGAATAATACATATCCATTTCTTCAGTATTAATATGAGAATAATATAAATAATTCAAATCCATTTCACTCATATATGCTGAATCACTATCTTTAAAGTTTTTAGAAACAAGTCCCAAAACACCATCATAAGATGCTAAATCATAATGCAAAACATCTATACCAAGTTTTTTTGCAATCATTTCGCAAAGTATTTCAAAAACAAAGAATGAAGATGGTTTAAAGAAATAATCACCTATTTTTTTGGTTGAAATATCAATAAAGGATTCATCTACTTCTAACTCTTTATCATCAACCATTCTATCTAAATCATAAATATTATTCTTTAGATATTTTTCATTCATTAGTTTCCTCATCCAATATTTTGTCTAATACTGCATTTATTAATTTAACTACTTTATCATCACTATATTTTTTTGCAAGTTCTACTGCTTCATTAATAGCTACTACTTTAGGAGTATTATAAAACATTATTTCATATGCTCCGAGTCTTAATATAGCTCTATCAGTTTTTCCAAGTCTATCAAAATCCCAATTTTCAAGATACTTTTCAATAGTTTTATCAATAACTTCTATATTATCAAGTACTCCATTTACTATATCTTTAACAAAGTTATTATCAATATCCAAGTTTTCTTTGATAACATCTTCCTTATTATATTTAATATTATTTTTAATATAAAAATCTATTTGATATAATATAACCATAATTTTTTCTCTTGCTTCTGTTCTTGTAAGTTTCATAACTCCTCCATAACTATAAAGATTATAACATTAATGAATTAAAAAAGATATTATTTTATATCTTTTTCTTATTTAATTTAATTTCATCTTCCATCATTTTCATATAACTAGAGCCAATATTTTTTAGTTCCTTAATTAATGAATTTTTATCTTTACATATTTTTCTATCTTTAATTTGTTTTGCTCTTCTTCCATATAATCTTTCTGACTCAACAAACATTTTATATATTTCTTCAACATATATTTCTCTCGATTCGACTTCTCTAATAAATTCTGTAACAATATGTTTACTTACTCTTCCAAACTTTTGTTTATTAAATTTTAAATAATTTGTATCAAGTACTCTCTCTTCTACACCATACTCACGATATTTAGATTTATTAGGCAAGAAAAGAATTTTACCTGTGCATAATTCTTTATATATACCTGGACATATCATCTGAAAATATATTTTATTGTATTGATTATTTCCTTCTATCATTTTATCACTATTACGATTGTAATAATATGCTTTGTCAAACTCTAATTCATAATATTTCATTAAAACCACCTAAGTTAATTATAACAAAAAAAGATATTAATTTATACCTTTTTCCTTACATTTCCTTAATAGTATATTTTGTTTTTCTAGTTCATACTTTCTAATATTTCCATAACTAAAATCATTGTTTGTATTTGTTTTTTTACTCTTTAAACTTTTTCTATCTACAATTACTTCACTATCTTTCATTAACTTAAAACATTTAGAACTTGATATAAATAGTTTTGACATAAATGTAGAATAATCTCTAACCATAGAATCTTTATTCAGTCTTCTTAAATCCATAAGTACTTCATAATCACTTGTTTCTCTAATAGTAGTATTACCAAATAAAGCATATCCTAAATCAACTCTTTCTCCTTTAAAATTGGATACATTAGGGACACTGAACATTTTCTTAGAACCAAGTTCAGTATATAATTCTCTTTTATTATCATACTCAAAATAGACATTCATAAATCTTTTATCAATATCTCCTTCATTCAATGTAACTTTTCTTACAATTGTTTCACTTTTATCAGTAAATTCATAATATGATACTGAATCAAATGATAATTTCAAATATTTTTTCATAATAATCCCCCTTAACAATTCTTAAAGATTCTAACACAATAGAACATATTTGTCAATCTAATATGCTAATTAAAAAGGACATTCATGTCCTTCTATATATTTGTTAATTCATTTTCCTTTTCTTTGTATTTTTCTTCTACTACTTTATTATATTTATCAGTTAATTCTTGTATAATCTCTAAACACAACTTTTCTTCATCTTCACGAAGTTCCGCTTTTTTAGCTTTATTGTTTTCATCTTGTCTAATATTTCTTATTGCAACTTTAGCTTCTTCAGCCATACTACTAGCATCTTTAACATATCTTTTACGAGTTTCACCAGTAAGTTCAGGAACTGTTAACATAATAACTTCTCCATTATTAGTTGGAGCAATACCTAAATTAGCTTCATATATTGCTTTTTCTATATTCTTTAAAGATGATTTGTCAAATGGTTTAATTGATAAAACTCTTGCTTCTGGTATAGAAATAGTTGCTAAAGATTGTATTAAAGTAGGAGATCCATAATAATCTACCATTATTCCATGTAGAATATTAGGGTTTGCCCTACCAGCTCTTATAGTTGTAAATCTACTTTCAAGATTTTCAATAACCTTATCCATTTTAATTTTTACTTCATTTTCATCAGTCATATGTTTCTCACTTCCAAGAATATTATATAAAATTATATTTATAAGGTCAATCTAAAATTACTAATTTTTCATTTTCATTAAGTTGTATTTTATACGTACCTGTTTTAGTACAAGTATATTCAAATATTTGATTTTCTGTATTAACACTAGAATTATCTACTACTGTAGTATTATCTTCCATACTTAATTCCCCCTCATCAATGTAATTTATTTTATATTTTAGTTTAGTATTTGTGCTTACTACATCATTTTTAGTAGCGTATGTGTAATCAAGTGGATTTAATCTTTCATTATTTATTCTAACCTCATAGTGACAATGCACACCAGTTGCATGGCCTGTTTGCCCCATTATTCCTATTTTTTGACCTTGTTTTACTGTGTCACCCACATTTACTACAACACTATTATATTTAAGATGAGCCATTAGAGTTACTACTCCATTACCATGATCTATTTTTACATAGTTTCCATATGATGAACCACTTGAATCAGTTCTATTGTAATCTCTTTTTACATATATTATTTTTCCATCCGCAGGACTAGTTATTTCATGATTAGGCCCACCATAGGTTTTACTCCAACCCATATCTATTGCTTTATGAGTACTTTTATATCCTTGTGTTATTCCAATATAATTACATGGAAATATTAACTTAACCATAGTTTCACCCTCTTTTTATTTCTGTAACATCATTTATAGTAGAGAATGATTTAAATATTTTATCCTCGAATGCTTTATATAATGAGTCAGCCCCAAGAAAACTAAATAATCCAACCCACAGAGAGTATACTAAATCATATGTAGTAAACGTTTTAGTAAAAATTACTCCCATTACCATAGATACAAAAAAAGATATATATATTAAACAATCACTACATTTAAGTATAGACATACCTTTAATTTTTTGAATAAAAGCAGTACTTATTATACTTGATGAGATTGCCACTATTAATAACGATTTAATTAAATCAAAATTCATTTTTTATCATCACCTATAGTAATATATTAATTAAATATTTAGTTGATTGTTTTAATGTCATAATACAATAATCAATTAATAATCTTGTATGTTATCTTGTATGTTATGCTGTATGAATGTTTTAATATATTTTAACTTTTTAAAGCACAAAAAAAGACTAAGATATATGTAATAAACTTTAATCTTAATCTTATATGATTTATTTTCTAGTCTTTTCATTTATAGCAGCTTGAGCAGCAGCAAGTCTAGCAATAGGTACTCTATATGGGCTACAAGATACATATGTAAGACCTACTCTATGACAGAAGTCAATAGTAGCTGGGTCTCCTCCATGTTCTCCACATATTCCAAGTTTAATATCTTTTCTAACACTTCTACCTTTTTCTACAGCTATTCTAACAAGTTCTCCTACTCCTTCTTCATCTATTCTAGCAAATGGATCACTTTCAAATATTTGTTTTTGATAATAATCATTTAAGAATTTACCTGCATCATCTCTACTAAATCCATAAGTCATTTGAGTTAAATCATTAGTTCCAAAACTAAAGAATTCAGCATATTCAGCAATTTTA
>CAYVZW010000053.1:0-7324 GCA_964456325.1 uncultured Clostridium sp.
GAAGCAATGAGTATTATAGTTATAGATTCAGTTGCAGCATTAGTTCCTCAAGCAGAAATTGAAGGGGAGATGGGGGATTCTCATGTTGGATTACAAGCAAGATTAATGTCACAAGCACTTAGAAAACTAAGCGGTGTAGTAAGTAAAACGAATACAATATGTATATTTATTAATCAATTAAGAGAAAAAGTAGGTATTATGTTTGGAAACCCTGAAACGACACCTGGAGGAAGGGCATTGAAATTTTATTCAACTGTTAGACTTGATGTAAGACGTGGAGAACAAATTAAAGTAGGAACTGAAGTAATTGGAAATAGAACAATAATTAAAGTTGTTAAAAACAAAGTTGCTCCTCCATTTAGAACAGCAGAAGTTGAAATAATGTATGGCGAAGGAATCTCAAGAACTGGAGAAGTAGTTGATATAGCTTCAAATATGGGAATTATAGATAAGAGTGGAGCGTGGTTTAGCTACAAAGGTGAAAAAATAGGCCAAGGAAAAGAAAATGTTAAACTTTTATTTAAAAATAATCCCAAATTATTTAAAGAGATAGAAGATAAAGTCAGAAAAGATTTGTTTACTGTTGATACAAAGAAAGATGAAGAACCAGCTAAACAAATTGAAGAAAAAAAATAATAATTAATATTGATTTATATTAGTTATTATATAAAGTTGTTCCTAAATAAAAATAAATAGTACGGTATTTAGTATCGGAAGTATAGCCTACAAAAAGTATCAGTGATGATACCTAGTACTAGGAAATGTAATTCGTGAGGATTATAATACGTGCATATTCTAAAATATTTAATATAACATAGAATTAATATACAAAATATGATAAAATCATATAAAGAGGTGTTCTATGGCATTAAAAGTTTATAATACAATTTCTAGAGAAAAGGAAGAATTTATTCCGCTGCATGGAAATAATGTTGGTATGTATGTATGTGGACCTACAGTCTATGGTAATCCGCATTTAGGACATGCTAAAAGTTATATAAGTTTTGATGTTGTATATAGATATCTTAAATATTTAAACTATAAGGTAAAATATGTACAAAACATAACAGATGTAGGACATTTAGTTGGAGATTCGGATGAAGGACAATCAAAAGTTGAAAAACAAGCCTTAATTGAAAAGCTTGATCCATATCAAATCGCCTACAAATATGAAACAGCTTATTTTGATTGTATGGAGAAACTTAATGTTTTAAAACCCGATATATCTTGTAGAGCAACTGGCCATATCATTGAGATTATAGATATGGTTAAGACGTTAGTAGACAAAGGGTATGCATATGTGACTAAAGACAATAATGTGTACTTTGATATTACAAAGTTTAAAGATTATGGAAAATTATCTCATAGAAGTTTAGATGAAACTGTGAGTGGGGAAAGAATCTCTATTGCAGATGATAAAAAGAGACCGGAAGATTTTGCATTATGGAAAAGTGCGGATTCGACTCATCTTATGAAATGGCCTTCACCTTGGGGAGAAGGATATCCTGGATGGCATATAGAATGTTCAGTTATGTCGAAAAAGTATTTAGGTGACACTTTTGATATTCATGGTGGGGGAATGGACAATATCTTTCCGCACCACGAGTGTGAAACTGCACAATCAGAATGTGCTAATGGATGTAAATTTGTCAAATATTTTATGCATAACAATTTAGTAACTGTAAATGGACAAAAAATGGGAAAATCATTAAATAACTCCGCATCATTATTAGATTTGTTTGAAAAATATGATCCAATTGTTATTAGATTCTATACTTTATTGTCTCATTATAGAAGACCGACTGATTTTAGTGATGAAAAGATAATAGAAGCAGGTAAGAGTTATAAAACTATTGTAGAGGCATTAGAAAAATGCAGGAGAATTGAAGTAAAAGATTTCACTTTTTCAAAAGAGATTGAAAATATTAAATCTAAATTCTTAGATGCAATGGATGATGACTTCAATTCATCTCTAGCTATCTCATATATTTATGAGTTAGTTAAAATAATAAATAAATCAGATGATGAAAATGTATTGTTAAGTGCATTGCAATTTATAAATGATACTGTTGAACCAATACTTGGGTTGCCATTTATAAGTGAAAATGCTGATAATGATGAAGGAAAATATATTGATTATATAATTGAACTACGTAAGAAATTTAGAGATGAAAAAAATTTCAGTGTGTCAGATGAAATAAGAGATAAATTATTCCAATATAATATAGAGATTAAAGACTCAAAAGAAGGAACAACGTACACAAAAAGATATTGACTTATCAATATCTTTTTTAATTTGTTAATTACTTTTGATATTGTGCACTACCGAATGCAAGTATTGGATAAAAAATTATTGATAAAAATAACATTCCAAAACCAAATCCAGTAGATTTACCAAATTTATGTGCTGTTTTAAATATTACTGCAAAAGCAAAGTAAATATTTACAAGTGGAACTAAAAGTAATAAGAACATCCAACCATTATATCCAGCAACTTCAAATGTAACATAAGCATTGTAAAATGGAACTATACTTGCCCATCCTGGTTTTCCAGCTTTTACATAAATTTTCCACATACATACTATCATGAATACACCAATGATTATTGAAGAGTAAGTAACTAGGGGAGATACTTGATAACCAGCAGTATATCCTAAATCGTATAAACTATCGTAGTCTACCATAAGAAACTCCTTTCTTTATTTTAATTTTATCACACTTATTTCATAAAATAAACTTATTTGATTATTCTTTCAAATAGAGTATAATTATAATTAGGAGTAATATATGCCAGGAAGAAAATTTAATTACTATAAATTTGGTGCATTTTGTTTAGTTGTTCTTATCATAATTTGTGCGATTATTTTTGGTATAGCATCGTTAATTAATGGAATAAAATATAAAAAAACATATGAATACAAATTCACACAAATAGGTTATTCAAAAGAAGAGGAGAAAGTTTTAGAGAGCAATTTAAATAATGAGAATTTAAATAAACTTTTAACTGAAAAATATGACTCTAATATTGATGACTTTATTAAAGAAAAGTACTTTATGTTTAAAAATTTAAATAAATATTTAGAATATAAGAATAATAATAAAAAGGAAGAATACAGTAGTGTAGTTTCAATAATTAATACTGAAGCAAACATTGAGTGGATTGATGAAACAAAAGATACTGATACTTCTAAAAAAGACTTAATGTTAGTAAATAGATTATATGGATTATCTTCTGATTACGTTCCTGAAAGCATAGTAGATATACCTTTGAGGTATGCCTATACCGGTAAAAAAATAGACGGATCAATATTAGAATATATTATAGATTTAATAGAAGCGGGAAAAGAAGTGGGATATACATTTGTTGTTGGTTCAGGTTATAGGTCTTATGCTGAGCAGGAGAAAATATACAATAGTTATGTAAGCAGTTATGGACAAAGTGAAGCAGATAAAATTGTTGCTAAACCAGGACATTCTGAGTATCAAACAGGTATTTCGCTTGATTTTCAACCATATAATAAAGTATTTGAAGATTCATTTGCTTCAGAAGAATATGATTGGTTAAGTAAGAATGCTTATAAATTTGGATTCGTTTTAAGACTTCCTAAAGGAGAAGAAGACATTACTGGATTTTCAGCTTCTGCATGGAGGCTAAGATACGTTGGTAAGGATGCCGCAAAAGTAATTTTTGATGAGAATATTACTTTTGAAGAATATTATGCGTTCTACGTTATAGGAGATAATTAATGGATAATAAAGTCGTTGTCTTAGGTGGTGGAACAGGTCAATCGAATTTATTAAAAGGATTAAAAATGTTCCCACTAAATATTACAGCAGTAGTTTCAGTATCAGATGATGGAAGAAGTACAGGTAAGTTAAGAGAAACTTTTAATATTCCAGCAGTTGGAGATATAAGAAGAGTATTAATCGCACTGTCAGAAACTGAAGATGTTGTAGAAAAGTTAGTTAATTATAGATTTAAAGCTACAGGTGAATTCGATGGTCATTCTGTAGGTAATATAATATTAACAGCACTTTCAAATATTTATGGTAATTTATCTAGTGGAGTTAAAGAGTGCAGTAAAATATTAAACTTAAAAGGAAAGGTTTTACCATTAACAGATGATAATGTTATTTTAATGGCTAAAATGAAGAACAACAAAGTAATTGAAGGTGAGCATAATATAAATGAGTCAGGAATTGGAATTAAGAAAGTATTCTATAAAAAGAATCCAATCATAAATTTTGAGGTAATAGAGTCGATAGAAAATAGTGATGCGATTATTTTAAGCATGGGTAGTTTGTTTACGAGTGTAGTTCCAAATTTAATTAGTAAAGATGTTATTAAGGCAATAGACAAGAGTAATGCAAAAATAATATATGTTTGCAATATAATGACGCAGCCTGGAGAAACTGATAACTTTACTGTCAGTGAGCATATTAATCTTTTGAATTCATATCTTGGTAATAAAAAAGTTGATGCAGTAATAGTAAACAATGAAAAGATAAGTAATAGAATGATAAAAAAATATCAAACTCTTGAGCAAAAAGATCCTGTCATTTTGGATAAAGAAAAAATAAGCGCAACAATTATTAGTAAACCACTTCTTACAATAGCAAATGATGGAACATTAAAGCATGACAATGTTAAGTTGGGGTTAGAAATATTAACTTATCTTATGAAAAAGTGATTTTTGCTTGACACAATCAGCATTTATATGATAATATTAATACGCTTGATTATTATTTATCTTGTAATCAAGTGCCTACCTTATGGGGAATTAGCTCAGTTGGCTAGAGCACCTGCCTTGCACGCAGGGGGTCGCGGGTTCAAGTCCCACATTCTCCACCATAAAGTATACGTAGTCCTCGAGCGAGGACTTTTATTTTGTAATAAAGATTTACATTTATTTACATAGATATTACATAAAAGTTTTACATTTTATAATAATATTCTTATAATTAAAATAGAAGAGGTGTAGAAATGGCACAACCAAAAACAAAAAAAGAAATAGTAGCGATGTTGCTAAAAAACAAAGAATTAGAGACACAAGATGAAGAACAACTAATGGAAATACTTTTTAATGAACCAATTGCAATAGATGTTGATAAACAAATGTCTGAGCAGGAAAGTTTTGGGGATAAAGTGGCTGATAAAATTACTGCTTTGGCAGGTAGTTGGGGATTTATATTGGGATTCATATCATTCTTAATACTATGGATTATTTTAAATATTACATTAATAGAACAATTAGACCCGTACCCATTCATATTACTAAATCTAGTACTATCTTGTATTGCAGCTTTACAGGCACCTGTTATTATGATGAGTCAAAATAGATCAGCTAAGAAAGATACTTTAAGAGGAAAGAACGATTATAAGGCAGACTTAAAAAGTGAATTAATTCTTGAAGAATTACATGAACAAATTAAGAAATTAAATGCTAATCAAAATAGGATAATAAGATTACTAGAGAAAGATGGGGAAGAAGACAATAAAAAAGAGTAGAAGTTTCATTCTACTCTTAATTTTTTTGATTTAACATTACATATTTTACCAAGTAAACTTTTAAATCCTAAATATCTACACGTATCAAATAATTCTTCTTCGTTAAACTGATTTAATGTTTTATCACTTCCAACAGGTATAAAAACTGAATAGAAATAAGGATTAGCAATCTCTCCTTGAATACTATTACTTATACTACCATTTGTCACACTCGTTGCGGTGATTACTGCGTTATCTTCAGTGATACAAGTAAGTGCACATCTGAATTGAGCACTTCTATTATTACTATTTTCTAATTTTCTCAAAGCCTTATTAACGCATTCGTATTTTGGAAGTAATGGGTTTGCTTTTATTTCTTCCTCTGCATATCTAGATGTATTTATTCCTGGTTCTCCATTTAATGAATTAATAAATAACCCGCTATCGTCAGAAATTATTGTGTAATTGATATTGCGTGCATTACAGAACATTTTAACAGCTTTAGCCTTGATTATAGAATTATCTTCAAGCGTTTTCCCTGTTTCTTCAATGTCTCCGATAAAACCAATGTCATTTAAAGATAATATTTCGGCATCAAAGTCTTCATGTTCAATAACGCTTCTAACATCTAATAGTTTTCTTTCATTAGTCGTAGCAAAAATAATTTTCATCTTGTTCACCTCGAAAGTTTATTATAATCATTTATTCAAAATAGTCAATAATTATGTTACAATATATTATATAAAAGGAGAACGCATATGAATAGTGATTTATTAAATAATGAATTTAAAACTTTTGGAAATAGTGCTAAAAGATTGACAATTCTTCCAATTGATTTTTCTGATTCAGATATGGAACAAGAATACAAAGAAAGAAGAGAATGGATTAACACATTAGACAACAACAAAACTAAATCTTTTACAAGGATACTTGTACTACCAAAAGATATGAATGAGTATAGTTATGAAATAATAAATAACTTCAAAGAAAATGAAATGTATGGTGAAAAGATATATACTATTTCTCTAAAAGATTATAAAAATTTAGTTGGGAATTTAGATGATATAGATTTTTGGATATTCGATGATGATAAAGTTATTTCTATTGAGGCTTTCGGAGAAACATACAAAACTAAAGTAGTTACAAATAAACAAGGTTATATTGAATTGTTTAACAAATTGTTGAAGAATAGTAAAAGGTTTGATGTAATTGAGCGATAATGAATAAGTATAAAATAGTATTTATAGATATAGATGGCACTTTAAGAAATGATTTAAAAGAAATTACGCAGACAACGAAAGATGTTTTTACTACTTTAAAAAAAATGGGTGTTATAATAGTTATTACAAGTGGAAGGCCAACTGATTTCGCTGTTGAAATAAGCAAAGCTTCAAATGCTTCTAATTATGTTATATCTTCAAATGGCGCAGATATTTATGATTATAATAGTAATGAAAATCTATTTTGCAACAATATGAATAAAAAATCATGTGTAGAGTTATATAATATTTCTATGAAATATAGAGCAAGATTCGTAATGAATGCATTAAATAAAAGAGTCGTAAGCTTTCTTAAGTATTTTGATGGTAGTGAAATGCTTTTAAGAGAACCCATTCAAGAATTCGTTAAGAAAAATAATGTTTCTCAATGTGTAATATCTTCTTCAAGTATAAAAGTTATAAAAAAAATTAAAGATGAAATTGAAGAAATAGATGACATAGAAATTAAAAACCAATCTAAGAGTTTAATTGATAATAGTATTAAACTAAAAGGAAGCGCATTTATCGATGTTAGTAATCCGACTACATCAAAAGGATTATCAGCATCAAAATTATT
>CAYVZW010000054.1:0-6856 GCA_964456325.1 uncultured Clostridium sp.
AATCATTAATGCCACCAAATGTATATACGTTTATGTATCCTAGATTAATTAGTGTCTTTGAAGCAGTTTCCGCTCTTACACCACTTTTACAATACACTATAATAGTACTTTCAAAGTCACTTGTTACTTCACTTTTAAATCTACTTTCAACTTCATCGTATGGTATATTAATTTCATTTTCTAAATGTCCTTCATCAAACTCAGACTTTGTTCTAACATCAAGTATTATAATGTTAGTATTACTATTAATCATATAATATGCGTCATCAACACTTATAGTATTATAACTAACCTGTGCTTTACTTTCAGAGCAGCCAAATAAAACTATAATACAAATAATTAATAATAAACTTTTCAATGATTTAGTTTGCATAAATAACCCTATCTATTGTTTTTAATACTCCATCTGTTAATGGATTAATTGCATTTGTATAAAACAAAGCAACTACAACAATAACCATTATTATATAAAATGTAATTATAAAAGACAACTTTTTTCCTTTATTTTTCATGTTATTTTCTATACCTCCAGCTATTATCAATGTTATTATTCTTTTTATTATCAGGGTTTCTAGACACTTTTATATTTAAACCTAATTTCTTATATAGATAAATACCTGCTCCTATAAGCATACAAATAAATACAATCCAAAAGAATGTTGTTAAACCACTTCCACTTGTTTCATCAGGTTCATAGTTACTAAGTGTATCTTCTCTTTCAATATTTATTGTATATGTTTTTGTGTCATCTTCAGTCTTTACAACTAATGAAATAGTAGATTCATTACCTGTTAGTTTAACCATCCCATCTCCATCAATAGTACATGAACTTGCCTCACATATAGCATAAATCTTCAGTGTCATTGTGTCAGTAGATATTGGCATTTTATATACTAAAGTTGTTGAATTAAAATTAGGTTCTAAGTGATGTCCTTCAATTGTCAAACTCTTTAAATATGCCATTTCCTTGTCTTTTGCTGCTCTTGTAATACTTATAGAATATGTTCTAGTAGAACCATCTTCTGCAGTAACAACTAAATCATAAGAGTTAGTTCCAACCTTTAATGTCCTTGTTCCATTTCCTTTAACACTACATTTTGTTCCCCCACATGTCCCAGCTATATAAACTTTTTCAGTAGTATATGGAACTTCCATAGAATACCTAGTAGTATAAGGATCAAATGTTGGATTAAGTGTTGTATTAGTTACACTAAGACTTTTTAAATAATTATTATCATCTTTTTGAGGAGACTTTATAGTAATACTAATAGATTTATTATGACAAGCAACATCATATATTTCACTTGGACTATTATCTTCATCAAGTACAAATGTTGTATAATATGATTCATTATTATCAAATACACTAATTCTAGTGTATATATCCGGAGCACTATCTTTAACCTTAAACTGTACTTTAGCAAATATTAATGAGTCACTTGTATCAAAAAAATAGTTGTTTTTATTACTAGTTCCAATAGAAAATGAAACTTTCTCATTACTATCATCTACCTTAGTATCCGTATTTTTATATGTTTCCCACTTATTATATACTTTTAAATAATTATTACTTGTATCTTTAATAAGTTCAAATACTGTAGGGTCAAATGTAAAAGAAAACTCTGCATCAGTTACATATTGCGTATCAGAGTACCCACTAACTCCCATATTAAGTGTTATAGTATCTCCTGGTTTTAAAGTAGTTTCATCATTTGAATTTAAATCACCATAACAACTTAAATCACCATATGCTAAAACTTTATATGGAATAAATATAATTAAAAATAATATTGTTAATAAATACTTTTTCATACACACCCTTTATTATCAATATTATTTTACCATGTTAATTTGAAATTTGAAACTATTTCAACATATTTTCTACTTTTTTTACAATATATTCTTTCATTTCATCATATGACATATCATAAGAAATAGATAGTTCGTCATATAATAGTTTTTCTGCTTTCTTAAAATAAGAATCATCTTTTTCCCCTATTTTTCTTTTATTCAGTATTCTATTGTTATTTCTTATATATGTTGTTTTAATAATTTTAATTAAGTCTTCATAACTTCCTGAATATAATAGTCTCTTATATTCACTTTCTAAGAGTTTATCATTTAAATCAGTTATCGGTTCAATTAATGGAATCATATCTATTACTTTAGTTGCTTCTTTCTTACTAATAATGCTTCTAATTGAGCCTTGTTTGTTCTCTACTGGTACATCTATAATTAGTGATTCATCGCTTAAAGGAATTAAAGCATAATATTTTTCATTATAATCATTTTCCTTAATATCTTTGACTCTACATACATCTTTTTTATATACCACATAGTCATTAATTTTATACATTTTCCCACCTACTTACACTACAATTATACCATTTTTAAATTTTTGATGCAAGTAAAAATGGAAAAAAGGAGCATTACTGCTCCCTTGAAATAGATGATATACAAATTATATATTCTATTAATATTTAAAGTTTCTTCATATTTACATCATTAAAGAAATTATTCATTATTTTAATAATAAGGTAGGTATTATTTTTTATTTGGAATCATAATACTTTAATAATGTTAAAAGTTACTTATAACTTAATCAAACCTTAATAATGGAATATCATCGGTTATTTGTAAAACACACCTATTAATTTTAAAAACATTTTACTCATCTCCTATTACGTAGATTTTAATACCTCATATATCACCTTCTTTCATTATCCATATTACTAGTGTATTGTTAAAGAATTGTGAAAGAAACGTATAAGTTATTAAAAAGTGTAAATGTTAATTTGTATTAAAATATTTTTTAAGTTCACTTACTATTGTTTTCCTAAATATTGTAAACATGACTATAATAAGAGCTAAACCTAAAGAACCAAGTACAATAGTTGGCCAATTCATCTTAACAACCTTTACTATAGCAAGTAAACAAAATATAACTGAAAATATACAAGTCCAGAACATTGGTATGAATTTTTTCCTTTGATATTTAAATGCTGTAAAGTATAAAATAGATTGAATTATTATTATAGCAAAACCAATAATAGTAATAACAAAATATGACCAATGAGTTTTTTCAATAATATCAATTAAATATAGATATGCACATATTATAAATACAAGAATAGTAAACCTTTTTACAAATGTATTATCTATGAGTGGCCTATTTAAAACTGCAAAATAAAATATAATCTCTGCTCCTACAACGTAAAGCATCCATAGTTTGCCACCCACACTAAGGTTAACTATTGTACATACAATTATAGAAAAAAGGAATATTAAAAGAGTAATTCTTCTAAATTTAAGAAATTTATTAACTTCTTTTTGAATTTTAGGATAATTATTTTTTAGATCCATATGTTTCACTTCCATATACTTTAACATCTATATTTGAACTTTTAATCAAATTATATATACTATTCTCAATTGAACTATTTAATGTAAACTTACTTATAGTTAATGTCACTACATCATTACATGTGAGTAATGAGAATAATGCCTTATTAGTTATGCCTGTTCCTAAAGAAAAGTCCATCTTTTGAATATATTCTTTCATATCTTCAGGAATACTAATATTACCTAAATTAGATAATACAGTTGTTAAAACTTTATCACCTAAAAATCCATACACTACTCCCGCTATTGGTCTTTTAATGAAATAAGGTATGTATCTTAATGATTTAACAAGTTTATTTGTATAAGTCATTGTTTCATCAAGAGAGTCTTTATTAATCTTTTCTTTCATTTGTTTTTTTATTTCAAGGAGTACTGTATCAAAACTTGTAATATCACTTTTTTTAATACTTATAACAACATATAGAGAAAAGTTTCTAAGAGTCTTAGACTTATAATATCTTCTCATATTTACAGGCACTTGTACTTTAATGTATCCTTCTTTTGAAGTGCAATATGAGCATGTAAGAAATATGAATGATAAGAATAATTCTGTAAAAGTACAATCTTTTTCATTACATACTTTTTTAACTTCATCAATATTCATATCAAAATGAATTAATCGGCATGGCCTTATATTTGATAATTTACCATCTAGTGTTAATGCTTTTGAATCAACTAAACTTTTAACTTTTTTAGTACTTGTTTTATGTGAGAATTCATCTTTTACTTCTTCACTTGTTGGTAACTTGTTTATATCTAAAATAATTCCATTTGTTGAAACCTTTTTCCCAAGTAAATTTAAGTATGTTGAAACTAAAGTACTTATAAATACTACTCCACCATATCCATCAGTTAATATATGAAAATATTCAACACTTATTCTGTTTTTATAATATACTGCTTTAAAAGATTGTTTTCCAAAATTAGATACATTAATATACGAACAAGGAAGTCTATTATCTCTGTATACATGAAATCTTTTTTTAATACCATCTATATAATTCCAAAAGAATCCTCTTCTAATTGAAGTTTTAAATGTTGGGAATCTCTTCATAGTAAATGTAAGAGCAATTTGAAATATTTCCGGAACTACTTCTTCATTTAAATAGTAAGACAATCTAAATACACTCATCCATGATTCTTTCATAGATAATGGATATATTTTAGCAGCATTATCAAGTGGATACCACTCATCATTAGTATTATTATAACAATCCCCTATATTATCAATAGATAAAGTTTTTAATGTGTCACTTAGTGTATAACCATGATTCAAATAATAACTAATAGCTTTTTCAAAATCTTCGTTAAATAGAATTCTTTGATTAGAAGGAAGGAATATTTTATCATTTAGTTCACAAAAAAACTTATTGAGAGTTTTCTTATCACTATCATTAAACTTATCAATGAATTTTCTGTTGAAATATTTCTTCATATAATTATTTTATCACAATTCATTTAAAAAAGAAGTTATCTTCCATAATTATGTATAACTTCCTTCATACTCTTGACATATTCTTCCGGTGTATGTGCATGAAATAATTTCTCTTCTTCACCTTTAATGTAAAAGCCATTAAATCTATCTAATTCCATATTCGCTTCACTTACATTATTTCTATATTTATTTATTAAATAAATCGATAATAAATTTGAATAGAATAATTTAACACTTTGTGGTTCTACACAATTACCATCATCAAAATAAAATCTACCATTCTTAATTGTTGATTCATTAAGAGATATTAATTTGCTTAAATCACACTCAATATCACAAATATATGAATCAATTTGATTATACTCCATCTCAAATGCATTATTTCTATACTTAGTTTTTTTCAAATAATCCATATATGCAAGTTCAATGAATAATGAATATGCTTCACTAAACATGGAAAATTTCATACGTTCTAGTTGGGCTGGATTAGATACACCATTAAATTGGTAGGCATGAGCTATTTCATGTACTAAAGTATCTGTGGATTCAATTCTTCCATTATATCTAGAATTAACAAAACCCGATTGCTCACTAAGAATATGTGTATATAATCCACAAAGTCTATAATCAAAATATTTTTTTGGATTTAATTCAATTCTACTTTCATTTACATACTTAATAAAAATATCAAGCACATCAGGGTTAAACTCTTTAAAAAAGTTATACATTAAATCATAATATTCATCATTAGATATTTTAACATTACGATGTTTATTTGAACATCTAGGTAATCTATACATATATAATTTTAAATAATCTTTTTCTCCATTTGCTAAATTTTCTTTAACAAGCAATAAAATCTCATTGAATCTTTTTTTATTAACTACCCAATCACTATCATTATTAACTTCATAACATTTATCATTAGTTACATACGCTATTATATTTGATAGACCATTTAAATCATTAGTAATGCTTCTTCTTTTATCTTCATCCTTTTCTAAATATAATAACTCTAATAATTTATTACGTCTCTCTTGTAATTCTAAAACATTCCATTTCATATTATTTATCCCCTTTAATTAATGTCAATCTTTGATTCATTTGTTCTTTTCTTTTTACTTCAGGACTCGTAACATTATAGCCTACTAGTTTAGCACTCTTAGCTACTGTAGATTTAATTTTATTGATTTTTCTCATCTTAATATTTTGTTTAACTTTTTTCAAAACAGGTTTATATAAATTATATAAAGAATTTAATTCATAACTTAACACATCAAATCTACTTATTTCTATGCCACACTTTTCTTGCATATGATTTATGTATTCAAATAGTTCTTCATTAGTAGCACTTTTGTAATTATTTTTATTTATTGCTAGTGAATTAAATCCTTCAATGCTACCAAGCATAAGTCCTGTACTCATTTCTCTAAATTCCGTTCCATACACATCAACTTGTTTAACGAGTACTTTATCAATACCATATTTTTCTAATATAGTTGTATTGACAAAAGCACTTGAATATTCAGGAACAAGTTTCCCATTTACCATTCTTATATATGTTGCACTTTTATCAACACCAAGAATATCTTTTATTCCTATTAAATACCATTCTCCCACAACTGCCTCCTATAACTTCTTAATAATTTTATATTCATCATTCTTAATCAAATCATTCCTATAATCTTTCTTTTGCAAGTAAGATGAATCTTCATAATTTACTAATTGTGCTTCAATTCCCTTAGTAGTACTCTTTACTCTATTTGTTTTTCTTTCTTTTTTAAGGCTTTGCTTTAAAAGCCATTCATTATATATACTCTCCGGAATGTCATAATTATATCTTGCTACATCACGAAAAAGACCACAACATGCTTTAATAGGGTCCTCTTCGGGATTCAATTTTGAAAGCTTTTTTCCTAATCTAAAGTAATAATTGAAATAATTATTATCATTACAATATAAGGCATTATTCTTAAATTCTAAAACAACCTTCTTTATAAGCTCTAAATATTCTTTTTT
>CAYVZW010000055.1:0-6658 GCA_964456325.1 uncultured Clostridium sp.
TATTACCTTTTTTATTTTATTTTCCTCCTTACATAGTAAATTATATTTATATTTTAAACTCTTATGAATAAATAAAACATTTTTGTTAAAACTATAAGTAGCAAAAGGAGGAATAATGAAAACTCTTTACAAGATAATGCTTATTTTAGTAATAATAGGCGCTATTAACTGGGGTATGATTGGAATGTTTAATGTTAACTTAGTATCATTAGTTTTTGGAGTTGATACATTTCTAACTAATTTAGTATATTCTTTAGTTGGAATAGCCGGATTAGTTTCATGTGGACTATTATTTCAATCATTTAACAACATAAAATAGCGATATTTTATATTTTTAACGGATATTTGTTGATTTTCCTTACTTTTTGTTATATAATTTACTAGTATTTATGTGGCAGAACCTATGTGAATTATAATGTGTTCTTCTTAAATGATATAAGTAACCTCTGCCAAGGCGAAAGTAGTGAAGAACTCCCTATAATAATAAAATAGTGTTGCCTGATACAAATATATGTAGAAGGAGGAAGAAATACATGTCAAGATATATCGGACCAACTTATAAGAAATCTAGAAGATATAACTTTTCAATTCTTGAAACTGGAAAAGAACTAAGAAAGAAACCTACTGCTCCTGGAATTCATGGAACTAGTAGAAAGAAACTTAGCGATTACGGAGTACAATTACAAGAAAAACAAAAAGTTAAATTTATGTATGGACTTTCAGAAAAGCAATTCAGAAAAACTTTTGAAGAAGCTGGTAAAATGAAAGGAATACATGGATATAATCTACTTGTTTTACTAGAAAGCAGACTTGATAACATTTGTTATCGTATGGGTCTTGCTAAAACTAGAAAAGCTGCTAGACAAATAGTAAATCATGGTCATATTTTAGTTAATGGTAAAAAAGTTGATATTCCATCTTTTAAAGTTAAAGTTGGAGATACTATATCTGTTAATGAAAATTCAGTTGATCATCCAGTAATTAATGAATGCATTAATATGGATATTACAATACCTGCTTTCGTATCTTTTGATAAGACAAAGAAAACTGGTACTTATGTAAGATACCCAGAACGTGAAGAATTAAATTCTGAAATCAATGAATCATTAATAGTTGAATACTACAATAGATAGTAAACAAAAAACCTTTGAGAAATCAAAGGTTTTTATTTGCATTTATTTTAGTTTCATCTCGTATTTCTTATTATTACTATTCCGGAACCTCCAGTTCCATTATTAACCTGGCCACCAGCTCCCGAGTTATTTCCAGTTAAACCAGCACCCATGGAACCATCACTGTTGTTGGATGCACTATATCCTCCGCCGCCTCCTCCACCTGGAGAATACAAGTAATCTACTCCATTTGTACAGGCAGATGTAGTACCCTCACCAAACTCACATGTAGTTGTTCCGGCACCAGTACCAGCAGAGCTTTCTCTTCCACCTGTAGCACCATTACTACCATTGCTACCGCCATTTCCTCCGCCACCACCAGAGCCATTATGTCCGCCACCTCCACCACCAGAGCCTCCTGTTCCACCAACACCTCCGGCTGAACTGCTACCATTTGTGCCTCCACCACCGCCATTTACAGTATAATCAAAAGCACTTGAAGAACCCCCAGTAGTTCTAGCAGCGCCACCATCACCTATAACGATTGGATACGAAGTTGCTTGTATTGCAAGGTTTGTATATGTTGCTACATAACCACCACCACCGCCTCCACCACCATGAGTGCTTATTGTACCAGCTCCGCCTCCACCGCCAACTAAAAATAGGTCAATATTTTGGCTAGTTGCTAGCGTCAAAGTTCCACTTGATAGAAATTTAACTCTCCAATTATCATTACTATCATCAATTACTGTACAATTTCCAGAGTAAGTCATTGTATATGGAGAAGATCCTACAGAAACATTTGCACAGCTATATGAATCCGGTATACTAAATGGTAATAATTCAAAATACAATTTACATCTTGTATTAGAATACACTGGTTTAATATTTATTTTGTTACTATTAGTATCCCATGTTATTTCTTCATCACTTAAACATGTATAAGATGTAAGATTATATTTTCTTGAGCTTTCCAAAGATGATGTTCTTACTCCATCAATATACATTGCTATAGCTTCTAAATTATTATTCATATTAATATAATTATCTTCATTATTTAAAACTATTAAAGAATCTTTATTTATTACAAAAATACACAACAAAAAAGTTATAACAATAATTGATAAAAATAAAATGTTAACAATTTTCTTTTTATTACTAGTATGCATAACATATATTCCTTCTAAAATATATACTACACATTTTCACTTTTAAAGTCAAGATTTTAACTTAAACATAATTTAATTGCATAAAACATAAAAACCCCTGAATAATCAAAGGTTTTAATTTGTTATTTTTTCTTTAAAAGCATTTGTACATTATAAGCTGGATTTAGTGCTTCAGCGACTTTAATCCTTGGCTCTAATTCATCTAATATTTTATCATACAAATATGAAGAACCACTAATAAATGTTAATTTATCTTCAACTTTTTCACATTCGTTTATCATTATTAACGCAGCTCTTAATTCATCTAACAATTGTAATAACTCATGTGGAGTAACAGTTTTAAGGTTACTTAAAATTGTTTGCTTAACACCTAAAACATCAACTTTACCCTGAGTGTTAATATTAACACCAACTACTCTTGGATTACTTTCACAATTAAAGCATTGATCTATAAAGTGTTTATAACTTACTCTATCATTTTCATCGTAACTATATGTATCTTCACATGTAGCATTCTCATCAAAATAGTTATCAACAACAGTAATGTCTGGGCATAAGTTTTTAATTAAAATTGATTCACTTTCACCCATAGTTAAACCTTGAATTCTATTTCTAGAAAAACTAATAGTATCTATTCTATCTATACCCCAATCAAAAGAAATATTTAAAATAGAAGTGAATCCATCGTATCTTCTATCTTCAGTTATTGAAGAAATATTATGTCCATAATTATTCGTTGTATATTCCCCCACTTTCAAGTAACCATCATTACCTTTAAATACGGTTAAACCGTTTCCTCTTTCCGTGCAATCACTATAGCCAAATACATTAGCTACCTTATCGATGTTTTCTTTTGTATATTCCATAAAACCCTCCTTAAATATACATTAATAATTATCTAAATAATTATTATATTCATTTTCTTTTGTGTATCCAATTAATGTATCCAAGTTTACATTAAATGTTGATTTCATAATATTATAGTCAACACTTTTATTATTCTTTTTTAATTCCTTAATTAATTCTTTAATCTCTCTTCTTTTAGAATTATTTTCATAAGAATTCTTTTCAGTAAACTTGCAAGCACAATTTAGAAAACTAAGTTCATTAAACTTACTCCATTTAATTATATCTTCCTCTCTTACATAATATAATGGTCTAATAAGTTCCATTCCTTCAAAATTATCACTATGTAATTTAGGTAACATTGTTTTATAATCTGCTGCATATAATAAACTCATAAGAATTGTTTCAACAACATCATCAAAATGATGGCCTAAAGCTATTTTATTACATCCCAGATTCTTAGCTTCATTATACAAGTGTCCCCTTCTCATCCTAGCACATAAGTAACATGGTGTTTCATTTTGTTTCTCGACTATTTCAAATATATTAGTATTAAATATATGTAAATCTATATTCATTTTTTTTGCATTAGATTTAATTAAATCAAGATTTTCTTCTTTATATCCAGGATTCATACATATAAACTTAAGTTCAAAATTTATTTGTCCATGTCTCTTTAATTCTTGCATACATTTTGCTAAAAGAAATGAATCTTTACCACCAGATATACATACTGCGATAACATCTTTATCATTAACAAGTTTGAATTCTTTTAATGATTTAATAAATCTACACCATATTTCTTTTCTATATTTTTTAATAATGCTTTTTTCTATTACATCATTATTCATCTTTAATACCATTTATATTTTTGTAAGCAATATACACATTTTCAAGTAACATTGCTACTGTCATTGGACCTATTCCTCCAGGAACTGGTGTTCTATATGAACATAACTCATCAACATTTGGGTTCACATCTCCATATATTTTTCCATCAACTTTATTTATACCAACATCAATTATCACAGAATCCTTTTTAATCATACTTTTATCTATTAAATATTTACTACCACAAGCAACAATTAACACATCAGCATTTTTAGTAAATGAAGATAAGTTCTTAGTTTTAGAGTGACACATAGTCACAGTTGCATCTCTTTTTAAACATTCTAAGTATACTGGTTTACCAACTAAGTTACTTCTTCCTATTATAACTACATTTTTACATTTTAATTCAATATTATAATAGTCAAGTATTCTAATTATTCCTTTAGCCGTACAAGGTATGAATAATGCATCTTTATATAGTGAAGCACCAACAGATAAATATGTTAAACCATCAACATCCTTATTAGGTGCTATTTCATTTATTAATTTTCTCTCATCAAAACATTCAGGTAAAGGAAGTTGTAATAAAATACCACTTACATTTTTATCTTTGTTTAGTTCATGTATTTTTCTAATAACTTTACTTTCTTCTACGGAGTCAGCATAATCAATATGTATAAATCCTATTCCAACTTGCTCACAAGCTTTCTTTTTATTATTAACATATATCTTACTTGCTTCATCATCACCAATTGTTATAACTGCTAAACAAGGTAAACTCTTATTACTATCTATTTTGCACTTAATTTCATCTTTAATTTTAGCACTTAATCCTTTTCCATCCATTATAGTCAATGCTATTCACCTTCTTCATAAACTTTAACAAATCTAATACTTGTCATTTCAACATTAGTAATAGGTTTATCATTTTCATTTGTTGCCACAGACGCTATTTTATCAACTACGTCTAAACCATTAATAACTTTACCAAATGCAGCATATTTTCCATTAAGCGATGGATAATCTGCATGCACAATAAAGAATTGACTAGATGCAGAATTTCTAGTTTCATCAGTATCAGGGTCAGCTCCCCTTCTTGCCATAGATAGAACTCCTCTTGTATGCTCTAAATTATTTTCAACACCATTTTCAGAAAATTCTCCTTTGATTTCTTCATCACTTCCACCTTGACCAGTTCCTAAAGGATCTCCAGTTTGAATCATAAAGTCTTTTATTACTCTATGAAATATCAAATTATCATAAAATTTTTCACTAACAAGTTTCTTATAATTAGCAACTGTAATTGGTGCTATATCAGGATACAATTCAGCAATTATTATTCCTTTATCTTTAACATCAATTTTAACTAAGTTTGTTTCTTCTGTAGTTTCCACGTACTTAGTTGATTCAATATTATAAACTAATATTCCACTTAT
The DNA here is from genome assembly GCA_964456325.1 of uncultured Clostridium sp. Lineage (GTDB taxonomy): Bacteria > Bacillota_I > Bacilli_A > RF39 > UBA660 > CAG-1000. The sequence continues at coordinate 5,395 of CAYVZW010000055.1, forward strand.
TTCTTCAGTAGTGTAATTCAATTCAACTTTCCCTTCAGACTCACTAACAAATAACATAAGAACAACTAAAATAGCCACTCCACAAACAATAAATATATTTCTCTTATTCATATATTCCTCCTCATAATTTATTATTTTACCATTATATCGACTCTTTGTCATTATTCAATTATATAAAAATAATTAGCATTGCACTAATTATTCTAAATATTTTAATATTTGTTTTGCTTCAAGATTATTACCTTTAGATTCTCTATTAATAATAGTATATTTGTTTAATAAATAATTTTTCCATTCATTAAACATGTTTAAATCTTTATGATTGAATCCTAATAATAGTTCTTCTTCAGTATACTTTTTCTTTCCGGAAATAAATACTATAACATTATAATAAATATTACTTTCTTTAACAATTACTTCTTCTTTTACTTTATAACTGTACTCATTCATTTTACTTCTTAATAAATCATTATGATTATTAGATATAGTTATAATTTTATTAAATCTTTTATTAGTATTTAATATATCAATTATAGTATAAGCTCCCATACCAGCAATAACTAAAGTATTAACTTCATTATCATTAATTTTATTTAATCCATTACTAGTTCTTAAATCAATATAATCTTCTAATCCTAAAGTTTTAACCTTCTCTTTAGCTTTCTTTATTACATTATCACTTATATCACTAGCAATAGATTTAATACCTCTTTTAGCAAGTTTAATACCTACTTCTACTTGATCACACCCTATGTCTGCGACTAAATCATTATCATTTATTAAACTTACTATAGTATCTATTCTATTCAATTAAGAAATCCTTTAATTTCTTTGCTCTTGAAGGGTGTCTTAGTTTTCTAAGAGCTTTAGCTTCAATTTGTCTAATTCTTTCACGAGTTACTTTAAATTGTTTTCCAACTTCTTCCAATGTATGAGTTGATCCATCGAATAATCCAAATCTTAATTCTAACACTTCTTTTTCTCTTACTGTTAAAGTATCCAACACTTCTCTTAATTCATCTTTTAATATCTCATATGTTGCATAATCTTCTGGAGACATTGTTCTTTCGTCTGCTAAAAAATCTCCTAAATGTGAATCATCTTCTTCACCAATAGGTGTTTCTAGAGAGACTGGATCTTGACTTATTTTTTTAATTTCAGCTATTTTGTCTACACTTAATCCCATCTTCTTAGATAGTTCTGTATCAGTTGGTTCTCTATTTAATTCTAATGTCATTTGTCTTTCAATTCTAGCCATTTTATT
>CAYVZW010000056.1:0-6536 GCA_964456325.1 uncultured Clostridium sp.
GCTGATAGAATAATTAAATTAAAGGATAAATTAAATAGAATACTTGCAAAGAATACAAGTAAATCATTATCAAAAATAGTTAAAGATTCAGAAAGAGATTATTATATGGAACCAGAAGAAGCTCTTGAATATGGATTAATTGATAAAATAATATAAAAAAAAGATTAATTTGTTTCAATCATTTTTTTAATTTTTCTAAATCTATGATTTATACCACTTTTAGTAATTGGTTTTTCTGTTTCAGAACTTATAATTTGAGCAAGTTCTTCCATTGATGTTTCAGGGTACTTTTCTTTATAAATACATATTTCTTTAATCTTTTCATCTAATAAATCAAAGTCTCTAACTTCTCTTAATTTTTTTATCATTTCAAGTTGTTCATAAGAAGATGCCACTATCTTATCTACATTTGCTTGATCACAGTTATTAGTTCTATTAGCCATGTTCTTATGATCTCTATATATTCTAATATCTTCATAATAAAATAATGAAGTAAGAGCATTTAATAATTTAATAAAGTCACTTATTTTTTCTGATTCTTTTATATATACCATGTAATTCTTATCTCTTTTTAATACCTTACTATTAAATAATAATTCATTCAATAAATCATTAACAAAATATGCTGTTAATTCATTATTGATGACAAACTCTGCATGATATCTACTTGTTTTAGGATCATTTATACTTCCACATATTAGAAACACACCACGCAAATATGCTTGTTTATCTTTAAGTTCATCTACTAAATAGGATTTTGGTTCATATAATCTTTTATTTCCATCTAATATGCATAAATCATTAAGTATTAAATCAAATCTATTTGCTACAGTTAATTTAACTAGTTTATTACCTCTTATGTTATTTCTTTCAGTATTATCAACTTTAATATCAATATGATAAATATCTTTAATTAATTTATATATTCTTCTAGCTACACTAACATTCTCGGAATAAATACTAAATGAATCATCTTTTATTATTGCTCCTATATTCAATATAGCAGAAAGTTCAGCCATAGTTTCACTATCACTGTATTCAATATTAGATATTTCATTTTTAATATTACTTGTGTATGACATAAATAACTCCTACTGATATTATAACTTATTATTTATAAAATTCAAACAATCTATTATTTTTAATGCATCATCCATTACAAAAAGTTTAATATAATACTTTTTGTAATTAACCATAAAGAAAAATATATTTATTTCTAAATATATTTAAAATCTCGTATACCAACGACCACCTTTTGCTGGGAAGTTAATATAATTTCTAGGATTTACATAATTACTACCTGTTTCTCCAGTAAGTATTCCAAAGTGTAGATGATTACCTGAAGAACATGTATCATACCATTCATTACCACCAGAAGTACCAATAATAGTACTTGGTGTCACTATATCTCCAACTTTAACATTAACACTTAATAAATGTAGATATACTGTTCTATATTCTTTACCATCAACAATATGATATATTGTTATTTTTTTACTAGCACACCCATTAGCTGTATATACAACAGTTACTTTACCAGCAGCAGATGCATAAACATTAGTGCCACGAGCTGTTCCTAAATCCATTCCATTATGCATTTTCCACACATAATTATAAACTGCTATACTTCTCATTCCAAAGTTACTTGTAACAGAACCAGCAATTAATGGTCTCGTGAACCCACTAGCATAAGGCATTTTGATACAATCAACCATTTCATCAGTATCAGCACATCCATTTTCTCTATAAGCTTTTTCATAAGATTCAACTTCCATTTTCTTAATCTTTATATTAGTTTCAATATCAGATTCATCATCATCTAAGTCACTCATTGTTAAATTAGCTGAAGCTAAAGTCTTTTGTAATTTAGCCATTGTTGTTTCTGATTCATCTATCTTACCAGCTAACTCTTTTTGTAATACTTTGTTTTCTTCTATTAAAGCATACATTTCATCAATTAACTGATCATTATAATTAGTAAGTTGCTCAACTAATGCACTTCTGTATATAAAGTCAGTAAAAGAAGAAGCACCGAATATATATTCAAGATAAACATTATCGCCATCAGATACTTGTTTAAATGATAATAGTGAATCTATTTCTTTATTCTTTTCAACTATTTCTTCGTCTAACTCCGCTATCTTTGCTTTAGATTCTTCTATACCTTTATTACATTCTTCTATTTCTTTATTAATTTCACTTAGTTCATTATTGATTGAAGCAATCTTTTCTTTAACTTTCTTTTGTTCAGCAATGTTATTTGCCATATTAGCTTCTTCTTTAGCAAGATCATCTTTTAAATCTTTTAATGTTTTAGCACTTACTAAAGATACACTTATAAAGAAACATAATATAATAAGTAATACTTTTTTAAATACTTCCTTCATCATATTTTTAAATATTTCCTTACTGCTCTAAAACTACCCCATGCTCCGACTACCACTCCAACTATAAGTAATGCAATAGCTGTATTATATAATAATGCACTTGGTTTAACTAACTTTATAATCGCAGTAAATAATTGTCCATGTAACCTTGTGTATAAATAATTATATCCATAAGATAATGCTATTATTGGTATTATTGACCCAAGTATTCCAAGAAGAACACCTTCAAAGAAGAATGGTTGTCTAATGTATGTATTAGAGGCCCCTACTAATCTCATTATTTCTATTTCTTTACTTCTTGATTGAATAGTAATTTTTATGGTGTTACTTATTAGAAATGCTGTTACTAATACGAGTGCTGCGACTGCTATATAGGATATTTTCTTAACAATATCAAATATTTTAACAAGTTCTTCTACTGAGCCTTCTCCATATTTAACTAGAGATACTTTTTCAATGTTTCTTATCTTTTTAGCAGTGTCTCCTATTAACTCAATATCTTTTACTTTGACTTTAAATGAATCTTGAAGTGGATTGGTTTCTTCATTGTATTGACTCATTATACTATCAAATACTTCGGATTCTTTTTGCATTGATTTCTTTGTTTCTTCTTTTGATACGAATTCTACTTTATCTATATTATCAAGTGTATTAATTCTCTTTCCTATTTCATCAACTTCAGTGTTTGTTGCTGTTCTTTCTACAAATACAACTATAGTTACATCTTTCTCTATTGTTGTAGTAAAGTTATTAACATTATAAGATAATATAATACTAAATCCAACTAGTAATAAGGTGATTGTTATACATGAAATACTTGCTAAAGATAAAGAGAAGTTTCTAAATACTCCTTTAAAAGAATCAGCAATATTTCTTCCTAATATTCTAAATGCTTTCATCTTTATATCTTCCTTTCTCTGTATCACTTACTATTAAGCCCTTGTTTAGTTTAACAACTCTCTTCTTTAGTTTGTTAACTATTTCTTTGTCATGAGTTGCCATGATAACAGTAGTTCCTAAGTCTTTATTGATTTCTTCTATTACTTTCATTATTTCCATTGATGTTTCAGGATCTAAGTTGCCAGTTGGTTCATCGCATATTAAAACTTTAGGATCATTTACTATGGCTCTTGCTATTGATACTCTTTGTTGTTCTCCTCCTGATAGTTTATCTGGATAACTTCTTAATTTATCTTTAAGTCCTACTTGTTCTATTGCTCTTAGAGTTCTTCTTCTTATTTCTTCTTCTTTAAGTCCATAAACTTCTAATGCAAAAGCAACGTTTTCATATACAGTCATCTTAGGTAATAATTTATAATCTTGGAATACGATTCCTAATTTTCTTCTTAATTTATATACTTTACCATTTCTAAGCTGCGCTACATTAACTCCTCCAATGTACACGTCTCCTTTTGTTGGTCTTTCTTGTCTATATAAAAGTTTAATAAGTGTTGATTTACCTGAACCAGAGGCACCAATTATAAAAACAAATTCGCCTTTTGATATTTCTAAATTACAATCAACTAAGGCAATAACACCATTATTATATCTTTTCATTACATTTTTAATTTGAATTAATTGCATACTTCCTCCATAACATTATATTATACTTCTTTTTCCTTTAGTCTTCAAATGACAATTTTTTCCTTTAGTCTTCAAATGATAATTTTTTCCTCTTAGTGCCTCCAAGAACTTCGTAACAATCACTTACTACTATAAATGCTTGAGGGTCTATTTCTTCTATAGCACTCTTAAGGAATGAATATTTCTCTGTTGGTACTACACACATAAGCATCTTTTTTCTAGCATTAGTGAATGCTCCTTTAGTATCAAATTCAGTCACACCGCTTTCAATAACTTTAAGAATAAATTCTTTTACTTCATCTTCTTTGCTTGTTTGAATAAAGAATGTTTTTGAATCACTTATTCCTATTAACATTTTATCAACTAAATAAGTTGATATTGTGGAAATTATTAATGAATACATTATTGCTGTATAACCAAATGTAATGCCACCTGCTAAAATTACAACTATTGAGAATATTCTAAGTATCTTCCCTAATGGTATTTTCTTATATTTTTGAATTATTAACGCAGGGATACTTGTCCCTCCTGTATTAAACCCTGCTTTGTAAACTAAACTTTCTCCAAATCCACCCGCAACGCCTGCCGCTAAAACATATAATAATATGTTGTCAAATGAGAAGTTTATAACTTCAGGGATGTTCCTAGTCGCATAAACAAATAATGAATATGTAATTGCGCCTACTATACTCATGAGAGATTCCTTGAATCCAAGGATACAAATGCTTAATAATATGAATATTGCATTTCCTATCATTATAACAAGTGATACATCGCAAGTGAAAAAGTTATTTAAAATTACTGCAATACCACCAAGTCCACCTGAAACAAAGTTATTTGGAACATAAAATAAGTTAAATGATAATGCTGAAATAAATGCTCCTATAACAAATAAAGATGTTCTTTTAAGCATTTGTTTTTTTAATACATTAACTCTAGTTTTTTCAATTCTTCTATTCCTAAACCATTTCATATTCTTATTCCTAGTTTTCATTATAGCAAAATTACTGGTTTTTTACCAGTAATTCAATAATTAATTACATATTTTATTGTAAATTTATGTTTGTTATAATTTTAGATATGATTCTAGGAATTCATTTATTTCTCCATCAAGTACTTTATCAACATTTGGTGTTTCATAATCTGTTCTTGAATCTTTTACTAATGTGTAAGGACACATCACATAACTTCTAACTGCACTACCAAAGTTAACATCCATCACGTCTCCCTTTAATGATTTAACTTTATCTTTAAACTCTTTAAGAGATAGCATGTATAACTTTTGTTTAAGCATGTTCATTGCTCTTTCTTTGTTCTTTAATTGACTACGTTCAACTTGGCATGATACAACAATTCCAGAAGGTATATGTGTTATTCTAACAGCGGAATCAGTGGTGTTAACGCTTTGTCCTCCTGCTCCACTTGAATGATATACATCAACCTTTATATCACTTTCTTTAATATCTATGTCAATATTTTTATTAATTTCAGGTGTCACTAGTACTGAAGCAAAAGATGTATGACGCCTACTGTTACTGTCAAATGGACTTATTCTCACTAACCTATGTACTCCAGTTTCACCTTTTAAGTAACCAAATGGGTATGAGCCTTTAACAAGGACTGTCACTCCTTTGATTCCTACTTCTTCACCCTTTTGTTCATTCATTATTTCATAAGTGTAATCATTCTTTTCAAAGTACCTTGTGTACATTCTAAGTAGCATGTTAGCCCAATCATTGCTTTCAGTACCACCAGCTCCTGAGTGTATTTCAATAAATGCATTACATGTATCATATTCTCCATTTAATAATGTGTTAATTCTTAGTTTATCAAGCAATACTTCAATTTCGTTTAGTTCACTTTCTAATTCAGCTAATTCGCTGTCACTTAATTCTAATTCTAACATTTCATTAACAATACTTATTTTGTCACTTACTTCTTCAAATGAATCAATAACTGCTTTTAATACTTTTTGTTCACTTAACACGTCTTTGGTGCTTTCAATATCATTCCAAAAACCTTCACCATTAATTATGGATTCTAACTCAGCGATTCTCTCCTTTTTATGTGCAAGTTCAATCTTATTTTTAAGAGTATTAAAAGGATCACTAAATTCATCAATTTTTCTTACTATTTCTTTCTTTTCCATAACTTGATTATACAATTTTACACGTATTTATTCAATAGTTATAAAATTACTAATGATGCGTCATAAATATTTATTGATTGTTCTCCATTACTTGTTACTGCAAATTCTACTACTATAGAGTTTGCATTAGCGGGACTTGCACTTGTAATTAATTTATAATAGTCAAAACTACTTGATGAATTAACTATGTCTCCCTCTCTAATACTTAGTGTACCACCACTAACTGAACCAGTACTAGTTACGAATGTTACAGTTGCTTTTAAACTAGTATTATTACCACTTGAGTTTAAAAAGAATGATAATTCGTAATGGCAGCCGCATCCACTTACACTAATAGTTTGTTTAATTGTTGATAAGTTCTTAACATTTTATTCATTGTTTTACAATAGAAGGAGATGATTATAATGCCCGTAAAT
>CAYVZW010000057.1:0-6483 GCA_964456325.1 uncultured Clostridium sp.
ACTTCGAGACATTTTCCCAAGTTAATACTTAAGACATTATCATAAATTAATCATATAAAAAAGAACTTTTTTCTAAAAAACAGTTCACAAAAGTTAAAAAATGTGATAGAATATCTCATGTACTGGGAAAAATAATACTTTTTCTAGTTTGTGAGCCTATATCGGGAAGTGGCTCAACTTGGTAGAGCATTTGGTTTGGGACCAAGGGGTTGCAGGTTCAAATCCTGTCTTCCCGACCAGTTTATTAAAAACGTCTACATTTAGTAGACTTTTTTTTATATTATTAAGTGTAAAGTAATATTTTTCTACATTTTTATTATAATTAGAGTGATATAATTATTTTAAGGAAAATTATGGCAAAGAGAAGAATTAAAAAAAGTTTTATTAATATTATAGTTGCTCTTATATTTTCAGGAGTTTCAATTTTTTGCCTTGTGTATTTTAATTTATGGGATAAAGTTGAAACGATGATTAATCCTGGAGATGGTATTAATATTAAGAAAATATATGTTTACAAACCAAAGGTTAAAATAATAGATATGAATAGTGATTCAAGAGTTATAGGAGTTTCAATTAATAATAATCATGATTCATGGCCTCATGTCGGATTGCAAGAAGCTTATCTCTGCTACGAATTAATCGCAGAAGGCGGCATAACAAGAATACTTGCTTTTTATAAAGATGCGACAAATGAAAAAATCGGATCAGTAAGAAGTGCAAGGCATTATTTCTTAGATTATATTCTTGAAAATGATGCAATATTTGTTCATTATGGACAGAGTCCTCAAGCATTGAGTGATATAAGTACTCTTAAGATAGATGACATAAATGGGATGAATGACTCAACAGCATTTTTTAGAGACAAATCTTTAAATAAAGCATATGAGCATACTGCATTTACAAAAATGTCTGGAATTTTGAAATCAATTGAAAAAAAGGGATACAGATTGAAATCAGCAGAACTATTGTTAAAATATAGTCCAATTAAAGTGGATTATAGTAATGATGATACTATTAAAGATGCAAATACCATTAAAATTGAATATTCAAATTACACCACAACTAAATATGTTTACGATGAGAAAAAAATGGTTTATAAGCAATTTATAAGTGAAACAGCTCAAGTTGATGGACTTACAAATGAGCAATATACTGTTAAGAATATAATTACATATAAAGTAAAAAATTCAAGCCTCGATTCAAAAGGGAGACAAGAACTATATAATACAGGAAGTGGGGAAGGTTACTATATAACAAATGGAAAAGCTATTGAGATTAAGTGGGAAAAGAAGAACAGAAGTAGTAAAACTTTATATAAAGATACTTCTGGAAATGAACTAGTGCTGAATGATGGAAATACATGGATTCATATAGAACCTTATGACAAAAAACTAACAATTGAGTAATAAATAGTTAAAATAGGAATATAATTTAATAAAAGTTGTTGAAATATTAAAATTTAAATGTTAAAATAAATGTATAAGAATAGGGAGGAATTCATATTATGGATACTATATTAGATTTTTTAGCCGATAATTATAAATGGTTTATGGGTGGAGCAATTGTTTTACTTATAGCTTTAGTTGGCTTTATTGTTGATGGAAAGAGAAAGAAAAACAAAGGAGAGGTTGTGCCAGAGAGTACTACAACAGTTACTCAAGATAGCATGGCTGCTCAGACAGCGAATGTTGTACCAACTGCTCCAGCTGAACCATCACTTGTTTTTGAACAACCATCATTAAATGAAAATGAAACGATGAATGAAATTAAAGAAAATGGCACTGAACCATCATTAACATTCGAGAATAATGAAAGTGCACCAGTTGATTTTAATCAACCTGTTAATACTTCAAGTGGAGAAGTAAATGTTGGAACTATAGGAGAACCAATTGTTGAACCTGATGTGACACAAACTACAGCAAGTGAAGTAACTCCTCCTGATATGGTTTATACTGAACCTGTTGCAACTCCAGCAATTGAAGAACCTGTGGTTGAGGCACCAGTAGTCGAAGCACCAGTTGTAGAAGCTCCAGTTGTAGAAACTCCAGTTGTTGAGGCACCCGTTGTGGAAGTTCAACCAATCGAAACACCAGTAGTCGAAGCACCACCAGTTCAAATGCCTGAAGCACCAGTTGAAGTGCCAACTATTCCAACAGTTGAAATACCAAGTGCACCTGAAACTACTGATACAACACCAATTGTGTAAATATAAGTAAAGAATATGAAAATTATTCTTTTTTTAATCTAAACGTTTTGATATAATAAAGTTGTAATTATGGAGTGTATATGAGCAAAAGAAAAAAGAAAAAAACGCATTCACCTTTATATTATGTAATACTTGTTGTAGTTTTTACTTGTTTTCTTGCCTTTATGTATGATAGATTCTTTGCTAATAGAGTTAATGACTCCTATGACATTAAACTATCAAAGTTAATTGCTTCTGCCCCTAAAGATATATTAATTAAAGATTATGACTCATATAAAAGTTTATTAAATCAATATTTAACTAAATCAAAGTATAATGAAATTATAAATAAGGATAAGATAAATGAAGAATCATTTGATAAGTATGACTATATTGTACTATTTTATGAATCTACTGATTGCACTAGTAGTGTAAATTATGTTAATAAAATTGAAAAGTTAAAGAGTAAAATGATTCTAACTGTTAGATCTTCTGAAAATGAATGCGATAAATCAACAATAATGTCATTTATACCCATTAAAAAAGATGAGTATAATGAAGTTCCTAGTATTGTAATTAGAAAAGAAATTGTTAAAAAATAGTTTAAATTACTATTAAAATGTGATATAGTATTATCACTTGAAAAGAATATTAAAATAGATATTTACTATAGAGAGTTAGTGTGTGGTGTAAACTAATGTAAATAATGTTTGAAGCTACTTTTCATAATTGAGTTAATAACTCACGTTATAGAACGTTATATCTTAATAAAGTTAAATAAAGGATGGTACCGTCTATATGACTCCTTATTACCATTCTTTTTATTTTTAAAAGGAGATTATTATGAATTTGAAAGATATGTACATTAAATTTTTTGAAAGTAAAGGACACAAGCATATACCTAGTGCACCTGTTATACCTGAAAACGATCCGACTTGTTTATTTAATACTGCTGGGATGCATCCTTTAGTACCTTATTTAATGGGACAAAAGCATCCTGAAGGTAAGAGACTTGTTGACTATCAAAAGTGTGTTAGACTTACTGATTTGGAAGCAGTTGGTGATAAAACACATCATACATTTTTTGAAATGCTTGGTAATTGGTCATTAGGAGATTATTTTAAAAAAGAAAGTATTGCGTATAGTTTTGAGTTTTTAACAAGTGTATTAAATATACCACTTGATAAACTTGCTTTTACTGTATTTGAAGGGAATAATAATGCTCCAAAAGATGAAGAAAGTGCTTTATTATGGATGTGTCATGGAGTAAAAGAGTCAAGAATTGCATATTTACCTAAAGAAGATAATTGGTGGGGGCCAGCTGGAGAAACCGGACCATGTGGACCTGATACAGAAATATTTTATTATAGCGGAAAAGATAAAGCTCCAGAAGTATTTAATCCAAAAGATAATAATTGGGTAGAAATATGGAACAATGTTTTTATGCAATACTTTAAAGATAAAGACGGAAACTATACTGAACTTGAACAAAAGAATGTTGATACCGGGATGGGTTATGAAAGAGTTGTTGCTGTACTAGAGCATGAAAGTGATAACTATAAAACTAGTGTATGGGAAAAAATCATTTCAAAGATTGAAGAAATATCTGCGTTACCATATGAAGGTAATGAACAAAGTATGAGAATTATTGCTGATCATATTAGAACAAGCGTATTTATTTCAGGGGATGACTCATTAATTGTTCCTTCTAATACAGATCAAGGTTATATATTAAGAAGATTAATTAGAAGAGCAATTAGACATGCTAAAAAATTAGGCATAGATAATAACTTACCTTGGGAAAAAGAACTTGCTAATCTAATAATAGATGAATATAAAGATTATTATGATGAATTACTAAGAAACAAAAATCACATTTTAGATGTACTTTCTAATGAAAAAAATAAATTTAATAAAACACTTGAAAAAGGATTCAGCTTCAAATATAGACGCAACTACTGCTTTTAGATTATATGATACTTATGGTTTCCCACTTGAATTAACAATTGAACTTGCTAATGAAAAAGGAATTAGTGTTGATGCGAAAGGATTTGAAATTAAATTCAAAGAACATCAAGAAAAAAGTAGAATGGGTGCTGAAGTTCGTTTTAAAGGTGGATTATCAAGTACAAGTGATATGAATATAAAATATCATACATGTACTCATTTACTAAATGCCGCTCTTAAAAAGGTACTTGGGCCTTCTGTTCATCAAAAGGGAAGCAATATAACTGATGAAAGAATGAGATTCGATTTCTCTTGGGATAGTAAAATGACTGAAGAAGAAAAGAAAAGAACTGAAGACTTAGTTAATGAATATATTAAAGATGCAATTCCTGTTGAACATTTTGAAATAGACAAAAGTGAAGTTCTTAAATTAGGAGCAGAAGCTATGTTTATAGAAAAATATGGAGACATAGTAACTGTATATAAAATAGATGATATTTCTTTAGAATTATGTGGAGGCCCACATGTATCAAATACAAGAGAACTTGGCCATTTTAAGATAGTCAAAGAAGAAGCATCAAGTGCAGGAGTAAGAAGAATTAAAGGAATTTTAGAATAATGAATATATATGATTTTACACAAAACTCTTTAGAAGATTATTTAATAGAAAATGGATATAAAAAATATAATGCTTCTCAAATACTAGATTGGATTTATAAAAGAAAAGAATATGATTTTAATAAAATGACTAATCTATCTAAAAATCTAATTAGTTTTTGTGTAAGTCATTTTGTAATTAAAGATTTAAAACTTATTAAAAAAGAAACAAGTAAACTTGCTAATAAATACTTATTAGAACTTGATGATTCAAATAAAATAGAGTGTGTTCTTATGTTTCATGATTATGGCAATAGTTTATGCATATCTAGTCAAGTTGGATGTAATATGGGTTGCAAGTTTTGTGAAAGTGGTAGACTTAAAAAAGTAAGAGATTTAATGACTTATGAACTTATTAGTCAAATAATAACAATACAGAATTTAGAAGGTATTAGGATAGACTATGTTGTAGTTATGGGAATAGGGGAACCATTTGACAACTATGATAACATAATGAAATTTATTAATATTGCAACAAACTCAAATATGTTAGAATTAGGTTCAAGACATATTACTATTTCGACATGTGGTTTAGCTCCGAAAATAAGACTATTTGCCGAAGCGGGAACACAAGTTAATTTGGCAATTTCATTGCATGCCTCAAATAATACAGTTAGAGATAAAATAATGAAAATCAATTCTGCATATAAAATAGAAGAAGTAATTGATGCACTTGATTACTATATAAGTAAAACTAATAGAAGAGTTACAATAGAATATATAATGTTAGATGAAATAAATGATAGTGAAAGTGATGCTGAAGAATTAGCTAATTTATTTAAAGGAAAACTTGTTTATATAAACTTAATTCCTTATAATGAAACATCTAACTTTGAATTTAAAAGAAGTAATGACTTTAAAATAGCAAAATTTTATGATATACTTAAGAAGAATAAAATAAATGTAACAATAAGAAAAGAAATGGGTGGTAATTTGTCTGCTGCATGTGGACAATTACGAGCAAGTGAAAGGAGTGAATAGATGATAACATTCTATCAAACAGATCCTGGTAAGGTAAGAAGTCACAATGAAGACTCTGTTACCATTGTAAAAAATTTAGATGGAGAATACTTACTTGTTGTAGCTGACGGTATGGGTGGACATAAAGCTGGAGAAGTTGCTAGTTCACTTGCTGTTAATGAACTTGGTAAAAGATTTACTGAGCTGTCAAGCATTGGCACTAAAGAAGAAGCCGTTGTTTGGTTAAAAGAAATAGTAGATGAAATAAATGTTAAAATATTAAGATATGCAGAAGAACATGTAGATGCTGCTGGTCTTGGAACTACATGTGTTTGTGCAATATTAACTAAAGATTACTTATTATTTGGAAATGTTGGAGATTCAAGTGGATTTGTAGTTAAAAATGGGAAACTTTATAAAGTAACAAAAGATCATACACTTGTAAATATGTTACTTGAAACACGAGAAATAACTCCTTCAGCAGCAAAAATACATCCTCAAAAAAATATACTTATGAAAGCATTAGGAGCAGCAGAAGCAATAGATGTAGATGTATTCGATGTTGAAAGAGATGTAGAAGGAATATTCTTATGTAGTGATGGACTTACAAATATGTTAACTCCTGAACAAATGGATAAAGTATTAAATGATGAAGACTTGGATATAGAAGAAAAAGTAAATAAATTAATAATGAAAAGCAATACTAGAGGGGGAACTGATAATATTACAATTGC
>CAYVZW010000058.1:0-6348 GCA_964456325.1 uncultured Clostridium sp.
AAGTTCTCCAATTCTAAGAGGGAAGTCCTTATAGGAATGAAGAGTATTCTTATATACAAGAAGTCCTCCGGGACAATTCATCGGTTTGATTGCAAATTCTTTATCATCAATTTCAGAAGTATACATATTTTCTTTATAATTAAACCAATGACCACTCACTTCCCATAATTCTTTATTTAACATTATAGGAGTTTTTATGAATTCATAACCCTCTTTTCTGTGTTCATCATACCAAAAATTTTGAAGTTCATTCATTATAACCATTCCATTCGGAAGCCAAAATGGAAATCCGGGTCCATATTCACTAGTCATGAAAATATCAAGTTCCTTCCCTAGTTTTCTATGATCTCTTTTTTTTGCTTCTTCTAAAAGTTCTATATATTTGCTTAAATCTTCTGCTGTTTCAAAGCATATTCCATATATTCTTTGCAACATTTTATTATTAGCATCAGCTTTCCAGTAGGCTCCCGAAACTTTCAAAAGTTTAAAGTATTTTAACTCCTTTGTACTTTCAACATGTGGCCCTCTGCATAAATCAACGAAATCTTCTTGTTTGTATGTTGAAATTATATTGTCATCATTCATTCGATTTATCAAATCTATTTTATATTCATCATCCTTAAACATTTCAAGAGCTTCCTCTTTAGATAATTCTATTCTTTTAATAAGTTTGTTATCTTTAGATATCTTTTTCATTTCTTTTTCAATATCAGGTAAATCTTCTTCGCTTATTTTTTCATCACCTAAATCAATATCGTAATAGAATCCTTCTTCTATTACTGGTCCTACCCAAAATTTTGCATTTGGATATAAGTGCTTAACTGCATGTGCTAATAAGTGAGCACAACTATGATTAAGCATATTAAGCCTTTCATCATTTTTAATTTCTTTCATGTTTTCCTCCTAAAATAAAAAAGAATGGTATAAGGAGTCATATGACGGTACCATCCTTTTATTTATCTTTATTAAGTATAACGCACTCCTGCGTAGGTTATTAACCTCATAAAATTGGTAGTAATTATTAAATTCATATATTAGTTTTCACCAAGCACTAACTCTCTTAAATATTTATTTAATAATATTGTCCAACTAATTCATTTAATCAAGAATATCACATTTTAATTATTTATGCAATATCTTTTTCTAAGATACGCATGTAATTTTCAGTTTCACTTCTTACTATCATTTTTTCTATTTCAGTTCTTAAATCTCTTAATTCATCAGTATCAAGCTCTGATATAAACCTTGCTACATCTTTTGATGTAACTTCATTTACAACAACTCTTGGAACTGCGCTTGTTATTTCAAATGGTGTTATTTTTAATGATTCATCTTTATCCATTTCTCTTTCAACATATTCATTTGGTGTTTCATATGTATCATATAAAGAATTATCTATTTTTCTAGCTTTATATGTTTCTGGTTTTTCAAAATTAATTCTTGATTCAGGAATAAATAAACTATCATCTCTTTTTTCAAGTTCAGTTTGCTCAAATATTTTCTTTTGTTCATCATGAGTTATATAATCTCCTGAAACAATTCTTTCATCTACTTCTCTATTAACTGATTCTTTACTATCAACTAATTTAAGTCCTTTATATCCATAATAAAAAGGTATAAATCCTAACATTACTGCATTAAATTTATCATTGAATTTATATAAACTATTTTTTTCTCTTTCTTGATATCCTCTGTCTTTTAGCTTTTCTTCTATAATAGGTTTTAAAGCACCTATTACAGTTAAACCATATGCTGTAGTTAATAATTGAGTTACAACATACACCAAGAAGATATCTCCTAATATTGAACCTGCTTGCATAAACATGCCCCCTTAACAATTAACGTGTATGATTATATCATAAAATTAAGTATTTGTCAAAAATATCACTTAAAAAACGCATTTTAGCGTCTATTATATGGATTATATATTTTTTTTCTAAGTGTAACCTGTTTTTCTTTCAATCTAGTATCAATTTCTGTAGGTATTAAGTTTGCAGGGACTCTTGACTTTTTCCCACAATTTGGACAAGTAAACAAATATATTAAAATATCTTCTCCATAATCTTTTCCTCTATAACTTGTATGATAATAATTTATGCATTCTATATCGTCTTCAGTTACTTCATAAAGATTCATACATCCAATTCTTTCATCAGTAGTTAATGAAGGATCATCTGCTGTACAATAAACATTTAATTTCCATAATCCACTATCATCTAATAATTTCATTTTGTCTCCTTATTTCTTTTATTTTCACTTATTAAAGTTTCTTCAACAGTTAAATATTTAATTCTTTCTATTATTCTTCTTGCTTTAATTGGGTCAGAATCACTTTTAGATGTATTATTTAAATGGTTTTCTAACTCTTGTAAATTATAATTAGAAGTAAAGAACGTAGTTAAATCATTAACCATTCTATATTGAACTATTGTTCCTAATATTTCATCTCTTGCCCATGCTGTATTATTTTCAGCTCCAATATCATCTAATAATAGAATGTCACACATACATATTTCATCAAGTATATCTTGATAAGACCCATCATCTATTGACATTTTAACTCTTTGAAGAAGTGTTGGATAATATACATTAACTGTAGAATATCCTTTCAATGATAATTCATTTAAAAGTGCACTTAGTATATATGATTTTCCACTACCAAATGAACCTGTTAAATATAATCCTTTTACTTTATCGTTATTAATTTTCTTTTTTAGAAATTCTTTAATATATTTTAATATATTACTTCTTTCTTTTTCACTCCATATTTCACTTAAAGAAGCATTTCTTAATAGTTTAGGAGTTTCAAAAAATTGAGTTTTATTCTTTTTATTATTCTTCTTGTAATATTTACATGGTATATATTCAAATTCTATAATATCTTTATATTTTTTAGGAAAGAATACTTGACCATATATCTTATTTTTACAATATGAAAGACCTTTACAATTTTTACAATTCACAAGTTCTTCAGTTGAATCTTGTAATAATGAAGTGTAATTCATAAGAGTATCTTCATCACATTTTAATCTACCACATAATTTTTGAAAGTCTTCACTTTTACACGCTAACAAGAACTCTTTTCTAAGGTTATCATTAATATATTTTTTACCTTTAGTAACTGTACTTTTTAATTCATTCATTTCCTAAACTCCTCTATAAATTTTTTAAATTCTTCATTTTCAGAACTATCTGCTTCACTTGATTCAATCTTTTCATTAAACCATGCTGGCACTTCTTTTTTAGTTGTTTTAACTTCTGACTTTTTATATTTTTTCTTATGTTCTTTTTCAGCTATTGTCATTGCTTCAGAAGCTGTTTCTATATTACTTCTTTTCCATTGTCCTGCGATAGTTTCTACATATGACTTAACTAATTTATTATTATTTGTTCTAAGTACATAGTCTATTAGTACATTTACTACTGCTGGATTTAATTTGACATCAATAAGTAAGTTTTCAAGAATTGACATATCTCTATCAGTTGGTTTAGCACCCTTATATTTACTTCTTAAAAATTCATATGGTGACATACTTTCAAATACTCTTACTATTCTTCCTCTTTTACTATTATTACCTTCAACGTCTTTTAAATAATCAGGTTGACTTTTAAATAGTAAACTAGGTAGTCTATTGTCATTATTAAATTGATAGAACTTCTTACAATTCTTTCTTAATTCATCTCTATCAATATTCCCTTTTTCATTTAAGGATGCCCTAATCAAGTCTGCCATCGTAACAGGATCTATTTCATATAAAAAACTAAGATTAATAATTAATTCTTTATTTTGTTTATTAAGACATTTTTCATTAAACATATTCTTTGGTATAGAAGACACTAATACATCAAAATTATAATCAAATTCATAATTAAGTAGAAGTTTATTTTTAGATGTAATATTCTCTCCATTAAGTTCTATTTGTGTATATTTTGATGATTTAAACACTTCATCAAAAGGTATAGTAATATCTTCATAATCTTTCATTGATAAGTGTGGTAACTTAAAGAATTGAACTAATCTGTTGTATTCTGTTTTACCTACATTATTATATAAAACAACATTAAATATTGGATGCGAAAAGAATTCACTAGCGGGTACTGGACTATATAATTCATATATATAATAGTTTACATTACCTTCCATATAGTATGTTTTGAGTAAACCGATTCCTTCTAATTTAATTCTTGCTTCATGAATACTTTCTAATGTAAGACTCATGCTAGTCATTAAATGATGATGCGTAAGTTCACTTGAGATATATGTACTACTAGAAACTTCACTTTGAAGTTTAAGATACAATGAAATAGCTGTATTTCCCACTATAGGCATATAAAGCATATTTAAAATTAGTTTATCATGTTCGCTTAATAAACTTTTATCTAAAACCTGGTATATATCAGCTGGATATAGACTTACTTTCTTCATAGTATTACCTCACATATTTATTATACAAAATAATGAAGTTATTTTAAAGAACTATTTTATGTTTTTTAAATATTCACTCAACTCTTCAGCAACTTTCATAGGAACAATCTTACTTAAATCATAGGCAGTCGCTTCTTTCATTTTAGATACACTACCATACTTTTTAATAAGTTCTTTTTTTCTTACTGTCCCTAACCCATTTACATTATCAAGTACACTTGAAATACTTCCTTTGCTTCTTATTTCTTTATGATAATTAATTGTAAATCTATGTACTTCTTCATCTATTCTAGATAGTAATCTAAATACATTAGAATGTGAATCAATTTCAATTTCTTCTAGAGAATTACCATCAACTATAGCAGTAGGACTATGATGTGAATCTTTTTTAACACCAATTACTTTAATATTTAAGTTTAATGAATCTAATACTTCAATGCATGCATTTATTTGGTTATTTCCTCCATCAACTATTATTAAATCTGGTATTTTAAGTTTATCCATAAGTACTCTAAAATATCTTCTATAAATAACTTCTTTCATAGATGCTACATCATCATTCTTATCAAATGACATTTTAAACTTTCTATAATCTTTTTTAGAAGGAACACCATCTATAAATGTTACCATTCCAGACACTGTAAATGTTCCAAAAAGGTTTGAATTATCAAATGCTTCTATTATATGTAAACTATTTAATTTAAGTAATTTTCTTAATTCTTCATTAGCCATTTCTGTTATTTCTTCATTTCCATATATAAGTTTAATATCATTTTCATAACTTATCTTAGCATTATTATAAGCCATATCAAATAATTTCTTTTTGTCAGCCTTAAATACATTGATTACTTTAGTATTAAGTACACTTGATAACATATCTTTATCTAACTCACTTGGCACTATTATTTCTTTAGGAACTAAATTATTTTTAGAATAAAATGAGCATATATAATACTCTAATGTATCTTTAATTTCATTAATTACTGGTATTATTTTGTTATTAATGCCTACTAGTTTACCATTTCTTATAAACATAATTACTATACTTATATAGGATTTGTTATGATAATAATTAATTATATCTCTATTAGTACTATCAGATATTTCAACAAGTTCTTTTTTCATAACAACATCAATATAATTAAATTCTTCCATTAATTCTTTACATACTTCATAATTCATTGATTCAGAATTAAGTCTTATTTTTTCATTTAATTTATTAATAAGTAACTTATCATTTCCATTTAATATTGATAATATTTCTTCTTTCATTGAAGTTGTATCAACATCTTTATATTCACAATATCCTAAACATTCACCTATATGATAATATAAACATACTTTTTTAGGCATCTTATCACATTTCTTTAATGGATATAACCTGTTTATTAAATTAACTAGTTTTCTTGCAGCATACACATTAGGATAAGGCCCATATAAATGAGCATGTTTCTTATTTATATTTATTTCTCTTTTAACTAGAAGTCTTGGATACTTTTCATTAGTTAGTTCAATATATGGATAGCTCTTGTCATCACGTAATAGAATATTATATTTAGGATCATATTTTTTAATTAGATTTAATTCAAGAATAAATGCTTCTGTTTCAGTATTAGTAACTATATACTCAAAATATGATATTTCGGAAACTAGTTTTTTAGTTTTACCTGTTACTCTTCCTGTAAAGTAACTTTTAAGTCTATTAAATAGTATTTTAGCTTTTCCAACATAAATAACTACCCCATCACTATTGTGCATTAGGTAGCAGCCACTTTGTTTTGGAACTAGTTCTAATTCTTTCTTAAACATAACATTTCCTTTTCATTAGTATTATAACATATTTGAATTATTTTATTTATTATATTATAATTTAAATATGAAAGAAATTAATAATAGTTATTTAGAAATTAAAAAGTCAAAGT
>CAYVZW010000059.1:0-6317 GCA_964456325.1 uncultured Clostridium sp.
CTCCACTACCAGCAGTGACAATTGCACTAGAATTTAAGGAAATTACTGGAAGAACACGCCCAGCAGAACGGTCCACGACGTAATGGTCCAGGCCCCCAGTCGAGTGCACAACCGACACGCGGGAACCACCAGAGAGGAAGAAGACGGGACTCATAACCCAATACCACTGTGAAGTATATAAATAAAACGTTGCATTATTTGATGAATTATCAGGATTATACCATTCTCCTCCTGCATAAGACGCCTCGTCCATTGTTAAGAGTCCTATTGGTTTATTATTTCTTCCATTTCCAATTGAAGAAGATACTGTAAATTTATCATTACTTTGTGCACATTTATATGTTGGGTGTCCTCCTACTTTGCCTCCTGCCCATGCGCTCGTAGAAGTTTCAGCTATCAGTCTTCCCGCTGCACCGTAAAATGTAGCATTTGTTCCATAGCCTAATTTTGTATTAGTCGTATTAAAATAAGTATTACCTTGTGATATTGTTCTATCATTGCAATATGGTGTGTCTGCTATTTGAGAAGCATAATCGCTTAAATTAGATGTGTACCAACTCTCTAAATATGTCTTCATGGGACTTGCTACATCATTAGCATGACATGTTGCATAACTTGTACATGTATTTCCATACATATATCCTACATATCTATTATCATTATATGTTGGATTAAATGCCATTATTGTTGTATACACATCAGTTCCTGTTTGAGGACATGAAGTAACTCCATCAGTAGTTGTTGGTACTCCTCCATATCTTACTTTAACACTCCCATCTTCATTTGTTCTTACTATTCTCCAACAATAGTTAGCAAATACTACATAATTATTATCTACTGCACCTCTAAAATAATACACTCTTTTACCAAGCTCAGTTTTTGATGTATCTGCTGTATAATATAGTCCTTTTCCATTTGTGTCACTACTTATATCAGAAAAAACTATACCTGTTGAACTAGATACATATGTACTTGCTACATTATCTGCATAGGCAGTATTACTTTTTAAAATCGTATTTCTTAAATTAGGCACTTCAGGTTTATACTCACCACTTATGGTAAGATTAGCAACAAAATATGTGGATTGAACTGCATTTGGTGTTGTTTCATCTAACCATGTCCATAAACAATAAGTTTTATTAGAACTCACTTCAAGTTCTTCATCCATGAGGATTCTATAATCTACTAAATCAGAATAATGATATATTGCAACAGTATTTATATCTGGTGTACCTCCTGAACATTCTCCAATGCCTATTTTAATATGCTCTGCATAGAGTGTTGTTGTCTGTGTATAAGTCGAAATAGAGCCACTTGGAACAAAATCCGTATCTTCTTCTAAATAAGCATTTACATGAAGTTTTAAAGTCCCAGTATTTGCAATATTAAAAATATATGGTGTAGTATCCAATGCATCAGCATCTGACTCGTAAGGATATATTGCTAATGGAGTAGATACTCCATCTACACTAGTAAGTCCGATTGTTTGTCCATAATTTGTATAATTTTCATTACAAGTAACATCACTACAAAAAGTCAAATCTATATCTCCATATGATATAGTATTGCTTTCTCCTTCTGCAACGGAAAAGAAAGATGCAAAAGAAACACCTATAAATATTAATAATATTAATATTATAGATATTACTAAAGATACAACTTCTCTTTTAATTATCTTGTCTATTTCCATTACTTATCCTTTATTACTTTATTTTTCTACATTCAAGATAAAACCTTTTATCATCAGAGTGTCCCATAGAAAATGTTTTTCTAGGGAGAGCTCCATCTAATATAACCGTTCTAAATAACTCATTCTTTTCCATTTTAGGAAGTAAGAAACCAATATTATTATCTTTAGAACCAAGATTCTTAGTTGAATCTTCCCCATGTATATAATCAACTTTTCCTTTGTTATCTTTTAAATATTCATCAAGGAATATTTGAAGAGATCCCACAGTTAAATTAGATTTAGGATTCTCAATATAAATAGTTTCTTCTTTTGAATTAGTTACATAAGTAAGTCTTTGTCCTCTACCCTCTCTATTTATTTTATAATATTTTTCTAAACTATTCAATAGTTTATTTGTATCTGTGTCAAAAACAACTCTATGTATTGGTTCAAAATCTAATGCATCACTATGAATATTAACAAGTTCAACTAAAGCATATCTACTAGGATGATTTAATGCTTTATCCCCAAGTTCCTTTTTAACTTCTTCATAACACGCTTTAGCAGTAGCAAGTGAATGGTTTCCATCTCCCATTGCGAATATTAAAGAGTTTTCAACGTTTACATCATATTTCTTATTAAAGTATTCTATATCACCTAAGCTAATTAATTTATTAGTTATTTCATCTATAGTATCACTATTTAATTTATATCCTTTTGAATGACCTCCATTCATCATTAAATCAAAATCATATACAATATCTTCATTAGATACTTTATTCTTTAATGATTCAATCATTTCTTTCTTTTCATCATCTATTAGAATCATTATGTGAGGCAATTCTAATGGAGCATTTATTCTTACTTTCTTTCTAGGTGGTATTCTTTCAATAACTGTTTTTTCAGTTGCTCTTACTAGACTATTACTACCTTTATTATAATCATAACTTTCTAAATCAATCATACCGATTAAACCTTCACGTACTTTTCCTGTACTATCAGTTCTCTCTAAATATATCATAGTGTCTTCATAAGTATCGAATATATCTTTATTCATATATTCTTCCATAGTTTTATTTATATTATTTATTCTAGATTCAACATCCTCATCTTCCAAATAAACTTCAGGTAAAATTATATTATAAGTAGATGGTTTAGAACCAACTAACTCCTTAACTTTATTCCAATAACTTAATTCTGATGTGTATTGGTCACATGCTATTACACTCCAAAGAGTATAATCAATATCTTTCTTTGGTAATAAAATATTACATTTTTTAAATGGCATTTCCATATCTAATCATCTCCTTCTTATTATTATACAACTTAATCATTTATTTTACATTAATATATTTTTCTTTTAGCATTTTTCTCCTTTTAAGAACTTTATTACCACTATTAAATATAAATATATTAAAGTCACCAGTATCAACTAATGAAACAATCGCTTTTTCAAAATAGTCAACATAATTAATTTCATTTATAAATATATAATATTTGAGTTTATTTTTTTTAAGTGATCTAATATATCTATTTAATAATATTGAACATGTAATATATCCAAACTTTAATTCTTTAAAGTCAATATATACAATATGTGTTTTCCTTACCTTTTTACTTATTAAATCATTTCTTATTATTCTAAATATTTCATCATCATACTTAGTTGATTTCAATATTTTAGCAACATTAAAGTCATTATAATGTTCTTGAATTTTAGAAATATATTCAATAATATTAAAATTCATATAATAATCCCTTTTATCCTTTCAAAAAAAGAAATATCACTATCTCTTATTTATTAAAATTAATTGTTTTATCCATTATTCTTTTAACATCTCTTTCATTAAATGGTTTAGTTAAAAAATCAACAATTGGATAAGTAAATGCTTTTTCAATAGATTCTTTATCATCGTTACCTGTTATTATAGATACGGGTATTTTAACAAATAAATTATTTTCTTTAAAGTAATCTAATACTTCAAATCCATTAACTTTAGGCATATTTAAATCAAGTAAACATGCTATTATTTTAGAATTTACATCTTCTTTTATTTTATTAATAGCTTCTTCTCCATTAGAAGCGGTAATCACTTCATATTTAGAATTAAATATTTTTTTAATAAAGTTTGCTACTAAATTAGAATCATCCACTATTAAAATAGCTTCTGATTTAACAACATTAGTCATATCTTTTTCTAAGTCATCAAGTACTTCTTTTCCTAAATATCTTTTACATACATTTATTACCCTTCTTGCTTCAGTCATTAATGATTCGTAGTTATCATAAACATACATTATGTCATTTTCTTTACTTTTAAGTTCATGGTTATATGCAAGTTCAGCTAAAGCAGTGAATCCTAAATATCTAGCATCACTTTTTAATGAATGCACTTCTATTGCATAACTAGGCATATTATTTTCTTCTCTATATTTTTCAATTCTAGATAGTTTATTATCAACTTCAGATAAGAAATCATTTAAAGTCGCGTCATACATATCCATTTCTCCAAATAATTCTAATGCTTTGTTTATATCAGCTCCACCTTCAATTAAAATATTAACATCTTTCATATAACAACACTCCTTTTAACACTTGTATTATACATTGATTATAACATATTTATTTATTAAGATAAATACTTTTTAATTACTCTTGATAATTCTAATTTTTCAATTGGTTTACTTAAATAGTCATCAAATCCAAGACTTAAATATTTTTCTCTCATTCCACTAATAGCATTCGCAGTTAGTACAACAACAGGAGTTTTAAAGTCAGGCATCTCTTTTAATTCTTTCAAAGTATCAGTTCCACTCATCTTAGGCATCATATCATCAAGTAATATTAAGTCATATTTATTATTCTTAATTTTATCAATTGCTTCCATCCCACTCATAGCTGAGTCTGTTTTAACATTATAAATATTTAATAGTCTACATGCCACCTTAATATTTAATTCATTATCATCAACAACTAATACATTCTTATCCTTAATATCAATTATATTAGATTCTACTTTTTCTTCTACAATAGGATGTTTACCAACAACTATTTTTTGATCTAATACTACAGTAAACTTACTTCCTTCTCCATATATAGATTGAACAAGTATTTTACCACCCATAAGTTCAACAAGTTTTTTACATATTGCTAAACCTAACCCTGTTCCTTCAACAGTTGTATTCTTTTCAACACCTAGTCTTTCAAATTTAGTAAATAATTTATCAATATTCTCTTTTTTAATTCCTATACCAGTATCTTCAACTATCATTATAAGTCTACATATATCTTTAGTAACAACAGAATTAATTCTAAAGTTAATTTCACCCTCTTTAGTGTACTTTATTGCATTAGTAAGTAGATTTATACCTACTTGTTTAACACGAGCAGAATCACCGTATAAATAGTTTGGAATTGAAGCATCACAATAATAATTAAATTGAAGAGGTTTATCACCTAATCTACCTTTAGCAAGTAATACCATTTCATCAAATAGTTTTTTAAATTCATATTCAGTATTAACTATTTCAAGTTTATTAACTTCTATTTTAGATATATCAAGAACACCATTTACAATTTCAACTAAACTTTCAGAAGCAACCATTATATCATTAACTAATTCTTTACTAGAATCAGGTATATTTTCAGTTTCAAGTATTTCACTAAATCCAACAATTGCATTAAGTGGAGTCCTTATTTCATGAGACATATTACTTAAGAAATCAGTTTTAGCTTTATTTGCTTGTTCAGCTTGATCTTTAGCAATGTTAAGTTGTTCAATCATTTTCATGTCGGGGTTCTCAATTGTGAAATACATAACAAAAGTTAAAAATGTTTCCATTGATGTAGTAAGAGTTACTCCTGGAAAGAAGTATTGAATTACTGTTGTAATAGTTCCCATACAAATAAAAACAAATAATGGCAAATATTTTTTATTTTT
Source organism: uncultured Clostridium sp. (assembly GCA_964456325.1). Taxonomy (GTDB): domain Bacteria; phylum Bacillota_I; class Bacilli_A; order RF39; family UBA660; genus CAG-1000. The sequence goes on from CAYVZW010000059.1 coordinate 5,611, forward strand.
TAAATTATTATAATTTTTAATCATAGAAATAATACAAATTGCAATACAAATTAAAGACACTATAAATATAACATTCGCTGCTGGTCCATATGAATAGATTGTCTTAGAATCACTGTATAAATATAGTGGTAACACTAAAACTAAAAAAAGTGAAACAACATAAAATACGGAAAACATTTTTTTTGTTTTATGATAGAATGCATCATCAATCAAATTGTTCTTTTGAACAAATGATATAACAAAAACATATAACATAAATAGAAATACAAATGATAGTAGATATATTAAAAACAATCTATTAGCAATTTTAGTAATAATATTTTCAACTCCGATATTTGATATTAATAATATACATGATAATTCTAATAAGATACCAATAAAATTTGCTACTATCAAGTATCCAAAAGTCTTTGTTTCAAAATTTTGCAAATGTTTTTTCTTAAAATATAAAATATTTAAAAAGCAACAATATAAAAAACTAAAAAGTAGAAAAATCAATCCTATAGTCATCTTAACTCCTATTATAAACTAATTATATCACATTAATCTAATACTTAACAAATTATTTTATAATTTTAATTTTTTTGTTACTTGTTTCGATTGCATATAATGGCAATATTGTGAATAATTAAGTAATGTAATTCCATCATCGCTTGCAATAGGTTTTATACATCTATCATTAATGCCTTCTTTTTCTAATTTAATTC